>DATHUY010000082.1 GCA_035461765.1 Longimicrobiales bacterium | reverse complement strand
CCGACCGGCATCACGCGCGAGCTGCTGCACGCGCTGCGCGAACAGGATGCGGCCGCGGGCACGCTGCTGGACATCGGCGGCGGCGTCGGTGCGCTGCAGCATGAGCTGCTGAGTGCGGGAGTCGACCACGCGGTGCACGTGGACGCGTCGCGTGCGTATCTGGAGGCGTCCGCGCAGGAGGCGGAACGGCAGGGTCACGGCGATCGGATCGAGCAGTATCATGGCGACTTCGTCGACCTCGCCGACACGATCGCTCCCGTGGATGTCGTTACGCTCGACCGCGTCGTGTGCTGTTATCCTGACATGCCCGCACTGGTGCGCGCGTCGGCGGCAAAGGCGCAGCGACTCTACGCCCTCAGCTACCCTCGCGTTCGCTGGATCACGCGGGCCGGGAGGCGCCTGGGCAATGCATGGTTCCGCGTACGCGGGAGCTGTTTCCGGACGTACCTGCATTCGCCGCGCGAGATCGAGGCGCAGGTCGAGCGGAACGGGTTTCGACGGATCGCGGCAGGCCGCACATTGCTCTGGCACGCCGCCGTCTATCGCCGGGTGCACGCCGGGTGAGATAGGATTCTCCATGGATGCGACGTTCCCGTTCACTCTCCAGCTGCGGGAGAACATTATGCGAATGATCCGAACGCTTTCTGGCGCGGCAGTCCTGGCCGTGGTGCTGGCCGCACCGGCCGCCGCACTCCAGACGCTGCCCGCGAGCGGCGAGCAGGCCGATGACCGTCTCGCCGCGTCGCCGCGCCAGGCGGAGTGGGTCACCATCCAGGCAGGCGACGACAGTGTGCGTGCGTGGGTGGTGTATCCGGAGCGGCGGGAGAACGCGCCGGTCGTTGTGGCGGTGCACGACAACCGCGGCATGTCGAACTGGATCCGCGCGGTGGCGGATCAGCTCGCGGCCGATGGCTTCATCGCGATCGCGCCGGACATGCTGTCGGCGCTGCCCGTGCCGCGTGCCGCGGACGGCGAATCGGATCCCGACAGCGTGCGCGCGATGATCAGGGAGGTCGATCAGGACACGCGTGACCGCTACGCGCAGGCGTTCGGCGAGTGGGGCACGCGACTGCCCGGTGCTTCCGATAAGTACGGCGTCGTCGGATTCTGCTGGGGCGGCTCGACAGTGTTCGCGCACGCCGTGGCCGCACCGCCGTCGCTCGGAGCGGTAGTCGTCTATTACGGCGGCTCACCCGCGCCCGAGGAGTTGTCGAGCGTACGCGCACCGATCCTCGGGCTGTACGGCGAGGATGATGCGCGGGTGAACGCTACGGTGCCGCCGGCGAAGGCCGCGCTCGACGCGGCGGGCCGCACGTTCGAGACGCACACGTTCGCCGGTGCGGGCCATGGCTTCACACGCTCGCAGGAGACGCGCGACGGAGCGAACCGCGCGGCCGTCGAACAGGCGTGGCCGCTCACTGTCGAATGGTTCCGCCGGCACCTGGGCGGTAACGAAACGGGGCCGCGTCGGCCATGACGCGTGCGCCCACAGGAGCATCGTCATGAGTGCAGACAAGGCAGCGCGTCGGCAGGCGACGCGACGTGTGCTCGGCCCGACGCTCGCGGCGGCGCTGCTGCTCGCCCTGGCGACTGCGCTGCCGGCGCAGGAGATCGACTGGCGCGTGAACGGCCGCGATGCGGCAGGCACGCGCTACTCGCCCGCGTCGGTCATCAACCGTGACAACGTCGCGCGGCTCGAGGTGGCGTGGACGTATCGCACGCGTGAGAGCGATGCGGAGTTCGCCACGGCGAAGCCGCCATCGTTCGAGGCGACGCCGCTCGTCAGTGAAGGCACGATGTACATCGGCACGCCGCTTGGCCGCGTCATTGCGCTTGATGCAGCGACGGGCGAGGAGCTGTGGGTCTTCGATCCGGAGATTCGCAGGAACGTGACATACGGCGACTTCGCGAGTCGCGGCGTTTCGCTGTGGGAGGATCCCTCCGCGGCAGCCAGTGCGCCGTGTCGTCGCACCATCTTCGTCGCGACTGCGCAGTCGGAGCTGATCGCGATCGATGCGCGCGACGGAACGTTGTGCCGCGCGTTCGGCACGGACGGCAGGGTGGACCTGACGAAGGGGCTGCGCATCGCGCCGTACGAACCGGCGGCGTACACGGTGACATCACCGCCCGTGGTCGTGAACGGCCTCGTCATCACCGGCTCGTCGATCGGCGACAACACGCGGCCCGATCTGCCGAGCGGCGAGGTGCGTGCGTACGATGCGCGCACGGGCGAGCTGCGCTGGAGCTGGGACCCGATCCCGCAGGATCCCGCGGATCCGGCGTACGGCCAGTGGGGTGGTGCGCTCGCGCACGGCACGGGCGGCGCAAATGCATGGTCGATTCTCGTCGCGGATGCGGCGCGTGATCTCGTGTTCGTGCCGACGGGCAGTGCCGCGCCCGACTACTACGGTGTGCTGCGACTCGGCGACAATCGCTACGCCAACTCGATCGTCGCACTGCGCGCTTCGACAGGCGAGCTGGTCTGGTCGTTCCAGTCGGTGCATCACGATCTGTGGGACTACGACAATGCTGCGCCGCCCGCGCTTGTGACGATCGTGCGCGACGGTGTCGAGGTTCCGGCCGTGCTCCAGGCGACGAAGACCGGGATGCTGTTCGTGCTGCATCGCGAAACGGGCGAGCCGCTGTTCCCCGTCGAGGAACGCGCCGTGCCCGCGAGCGCGATACCCGGCGAGCAAGCGTCACCGACGCAGCCGTTCACGAGCGGCATTGCACCGCTCAGCCCGCACCGCTTCACGCTCGATGACGTATGGGGCGTGACGGAGGAGGACCGCGCTGCATGCAGGGCTCTCATTGCGCCGCTCCGCAATGAAGGCATCTTCACGCCGCCCGACACGCGCGGCACGCTCGTCATGCCGTCCAATATCGGCGGCGCCCACTGGGGCGGGCTCGCCTGGAATCCGACGCGACGCATCGCCGTCATCCCCGTCAACCGCGTCGCGGCCGAGGTACAGCTGATTCCGCGCGCGGACGTGAGCCTCGACGACGCACGCGCCGAGAATGACCGCCTCAACCTCGGCTACGAGTACAACGTCATGAGCGGGACGCCGTACATCATGCGGCGCCGCATCCTGATCTCGCCGTCAGGAATGCCGTGCACGCCGCCGCCGTTCGGCACGCTCGTCGCCGTCGACCTGGATACGGGCGAGCACGTGTGGGAGGTGCCGCTCGGCTCGCTCGAGCGGATCGTGCCGCCCGGTACCGAGCTGCCGCCCGACTGGGGCTCCGTCAATCTCGGCGGACCGATCGCAACCGCGGGCGGCCTCGTCTTCATCGGCGCTGCACTGGATCGCGCACTCAAGGCCTATGACATCGAAACCGGCCGCGAGCTCTGGCGCGGCCCGCTGCCCGAGAGCGGCAAGGCTACGCCGATGACGTACCAGCTCGCGTCCGGCGAGCAGCTCGTCGCGATCGCCGTGGGCGGCGGCGGCATCTTCGGTGAGGGCGACTACGTGGTGGCGTTCCGACTGCCGCGCTGACGCAATCACCCGCGTGCGTGTGCGCGTGCGATGAGTTACGCGGCACACGTGCGAAGCTGCCGAAGCGATAGAGGCGATGCTGTTACACGAGCCCGCGCGCGTGCGCGTGCGCGAGCCCGGTCGTCAGCACGTGCCTCCAGCCGACCCGCGCGGCCCACCATCACCGCGCGGGTCGCCCATTCCTCCTTATCCGCAGCTCACATCCGGGTTGAACCCTGCATGCATGCCAGCACTGTTGTGCTTCCAGACCCATGCGTGCAGACCCCACACCTGGAATGCCGGCGACCGTGAGAACTGCAGGCCGAACAGCTCCGGCGGCGCTGCCGTTGAGGGGTGCACCGAAAACGGGACGATGTACTCGACCGCCACGAGCCGTAGCTTGCCGCTGGCGTCCGGCTCGTAGAGCAGGGCCTCCGGCTCGTTGACGTTCAGCGTGGCGTCGTCGGCCAGGTCCTGGTTCACATAGTGGTAGCCCATGCCGGCTGTCTGGGTGGGGTTCATGATGCATGGGGTGAACTGGAGCGACCAGCCTGCTTCCACCGCCTTGTCGAAGTTGTGGAACGGCGCGGTGGCGCGTCGCAGGTCTGCGAGCTGCTTATTGTACTCGGCCGGCAGGTTGACCAGCGATGGCGCTTCGTGGGCGGCATGGTCGGCCGCGGCCATTTCCGGCGAGATCGGCTCGGTGCCGTCGCTGCACGCGCTGAGCATGAGGCCGACGAGGGTGCAGCCGAGGGCGTTCGACAGGGCGTGACGTCTGGTGGACATGGTTCCATCTCCTGCTGGTGAATGATCGCCGCGGGTTCGGCGCTGGTGCGGATTCTCTTGGTATCGAAATGCGCACACGCGTATGTTAGGGGCGTCGGGTTAAGGCCCGGTTAGCTACGCACGACTCCCAGTTAACTCCGCCGGAAATACATGGTTTCACTGAAGCTTCTGGGCGGCGCATCCGTTTCGGACGACGCGGGGCCGCTCACGGGGCCCGTGGCGCAGCGCCATCGCCTGGCCCTTCTCGCCCTGCTCGCCATGTCACCCGGCGAGGCGGTCCCGCGCGAACGGCTGGCCGCGCTGCTGTGGCCGGAGAGCAATGCGGATCGCGCCCGGAACTCGCTCAAGCAGGCCGTCCACGCCATCCGCCGCGCACTGGGCCCCGATTCGATCGTTTCGGCCGGCGACGAGCTGCGCCTGAATCCGTCCATCGTCTCATGCGATGCCGTCGCGTTCCTGGCTGCCATCGATGCGGGCGATCCGGCACGCGCCGTGGACCTCTGGTCCGGCGCGTTCTTGGATGGCTTCTTCCTGAGCAACGCCCGCGAGTTCGAGGAATGGGTGGACAGCGTACGGGCGCGCCTGCACGCCACTTTCATCGCGGCGCTCGAGACACTCGCCACACGCGCGGAGGCCGCGGGCGACCCCGCCGCGTCCGTCCCCTGGTGGCGCCGCCTCGCCGCCGAATCGCCCGGCAACTCGCGTAACTCCCTCCGCCTCATGCAAGCCCTCGCCGCCACCGGCGACCGCGCCGCCGCGATCCGCCACGGCCAGGTGCACACCACCCTCCTCCGCGAAGAGTTCGGCGCTCAGCCTGATGCCGAAGTCCTCGCCCTGATGGATCATCTTCGCGCGCAACCACCCCAGCCCGCGCCCGCGCGCGTGCGCGTGCCCGACATGTCACTTCAGCCTGTCCAGTCACGAACGTCCGAGTTCGCCCGCGAGCCCGACACCTCATCCCACTCTGCTCAGTCGCCCCGGCCCGCGCCCGAGCCCGCGCGCGTGCCCGACCCGATGGCGAGGCAGCCCGGGATGCCAGCCCGCACGCCACGACGTCGCATGCGTCTCGCACTCGCCGCGATCGCCGCACTTATCGTCATCCCGGTCACCGTCGTTTCACTCCGTGCCTGGACCGCGAACGCGAATCGCGATCCCGGGCTGGTGGTCCTGCCGTTCATGGACATGGGCAGCAATGCGGGCGATGCGTACTTCACCGATGGCATGACGGAGGAGCTGATCCACGCGCTCAGCCAGATCGCCGGGCTGCGCGTGATCGCGCGCACGTCCGCGTTCCAGTTCAAGGGAACGAACATCGACGTGCGCGAGGTAGGCGACGACCTGGACGTGGACTACGTGCTGGAAGGGAGTGTACGACGGAGCGGCGATCGACTACGCATCACCGCACAGCTCGTGAACACGAGCGACGGGTCGCATCTCTGGTCCGACACGTACGACCGGCCGCTCGACGACATGATCGCAGTCCAGGAAGACATCGCGCGCGCGATCGCGGGCGAGCTGCGCCTGCGGCTCACGCTCGAGGCGCCGGTCGCCGGACGGCACAGCGAAGATCGCGAGGCGTACCTGCTCTACCTGAAGGGCCTGCACGCGCTCAACCAGCACACACCCGCGTCCGCACGCCAGGCGATCGCGTACCTGGAGCAGGCGATTGCCCGGGATCCGGATTACGCACTCGCACACGCGAGCATCGCGCATGCGCATGTCAGCCTCATCGATCTGGCCGGTGTGCATCCGGAAGTGGCGACCGCGCACGCGCGTGCCGCGGCGCTGCGTGCCCTCGAGAAGGACTCCACGCTGGCCGCGGCGCACGCAATCCTCGGCTTGATCTACACAGAGGACTGGCAATGGGAAGAGGCGCGGCGTGCGTTCGCGCGAGCGTTCGAGCTCGATGCGGGTGAGCCATACACATACCTCTGGTACAGCCTCTACCTGGACAACATGGGCCGCTTCGACGAAGCGCTCGTTACGACGCAGCGTGCGCAGCAGCTCGACCCGCTATCCGCGTCGGCGAGCTACAACGTCACCGGCACCTTCCTGCACCTCGCCCGCTTCGATGAAGCAATCACGGAGGCCCGCCGGATGGTCGAGCTGCATCCGACCCTCGCGGCCGGGTATGACGCACTCGGCTGGGCGCTCGTGGACGCCGGTCGTCCCGCCGAGGCCATCGAGCCGCTCGAGAGGGCGGTCGCCATGGCCGGCGGACGCTGGCTCGCACTCGCCAACCTCGGACGCGCATACGCATTCGTCGGCCGGCATGATGATGCGCGCGCCATCATCGCCCGCCTCGAGCGGGACTGGGGCCGGCTTGGCTTCGGCAACTTCGCCATGGCCGCCGTGCACCTCGCCCTGGACGAACGGGACGCGGCACTCGCTCGCCTCGAGCTGGTCTATCGCCTGCGCTACGCGAAACTGCCGCACGTTCGCCAATGGACGGCGTTCGAGCCGCTGTACGGCGATCCGGACTTCAGTCGCATCGTGAGCGAGGCCGGCTTCGAGCCGCCGTCCGCGGTGCCGGATTGAGGGCGATTCACGGTCCGGCCACGGCGTGCGGAGCCGGCGCGAAGCCGGGCCCGAAGCCAGGCGCGATCCGGGTGCGAAGGCGGGTGCGAAGCCAGGCGCGAAGCCGGGCGCGAAGGCGGGCGCGAAGGCGGGCGCGAAGCCGGGCGCGAAGGCGGGTGCGAAGCCGGGCCCGAAGGCGGGCGCGAAGGCGGGCGCGAAGCCGGGCGCGAAGGCGGGCGCGAAGGCGGGCGCGAAGCCGGGCGCAAAGCCGCGAATCGACCATTTCGCGACACCGACTCGTACGCGTGGGCGGTCGGCGGCCCCCTACGCACACAACCGTCCGCATGCGCAGCCGTGCCGACGCATCGATGGAAGGTCGAGTGCAGTATGACCAGCCAACCTTCCATTCAGACGGCCTGTGCGCAGCAGATGGAAGGTTGGACGCCCGCTCCGGCCCGCTACGGCCCGCTTCCCGAACTACCCGCCTGCCCCCACGAAGCGAGCGTGGAAAGTCGGCCTGGCCATACGCGATCAGTCGGGTGGAGAGGAGTGTCTGTCCGGACACGCAGCGCCCCCGTCGAGCCGCGGCAGGACGGGGAGGGCGGTACCGCGATGCTAACGTCCGATACCGGTGGCGGACAGGTTTCCGGAGCGGTGCTCCAGGACGCGAGTGCAGCTACGCGATATGCACCGGCACACCTGCGACGGACACAGCGCGGAAGCCGATTGTCGCGACCTCCTGCAGGTCAGTCGCGCAATGTCACAGCCAGGTCCCGTGCAGTTGCACGGCGGGCGGGGATCCATGACGCGGTCGAGGTGACCACCGCGAGCAGCGTGGCGACGGCCCCCAGTACGACCGGGTCGCCTGTGCTCACTCCGAACAGCAGGCTATGCACCACACGTCCGAGCGCGGCGATCGCCGTGAAGCCGGTGACCAGTCCGATTGCCGCGGCCACGACACCCTGGCGGACGACCAGCCAATGGATGTCGCCGCGGGCGGCGCCGAGCGCCATCCGCACGCCAATCTCGCTGCGCCGGCTCGCGAGTGAGTGCGCAACGACTCCGTATATGCCGACACACGCGGTGACGAGCGCGGTGAGTGCGAAGAGCAAAAGCAGGCTGAGCTCGAAGCGGCGCGCGGCCGTCGCATCATCGACCATCTGCTCGAGTGTGCGGACGCGCGCGATCGCAATCCCTGCGCCTGCCTCGCGCACCGCCGTACGCGCCGGTGCGGTCACCGACTGCGGGTCGACCTGCGTGCTCAACACCAGGGACGCATCGGCGGGGAATCCGAGTGCAGTCCATGGCGGCAGGTACACGATCGGCTGCTGCTCCGTCCCGATGCCTGTCGCCGCGACATCGGCCGCGATACCGATCACATCCGCGAGCACACGGCTGCCCAGCTGCACCCGCCGGCCGATCGGATCCTCGCCGTCGGGGAAGAGCAGGGCTGCGGCGCGAGCGGACAGGATAGCAACGCTGCGTCCATGGTCCAGCTGTGTGAACGCGGTTCCACGGAGTGGAATGTCGAGCGTGGCGAAATACCCGGGTGTAACGAAATGAAAGTTGCCGAGAGGCCATTCCTCGGATGGTCGCGTATCGTTTTCCACGCGCATCGCGTCCGCCCAGAGCAGCCCATCCAGCGGCAGCCTGCTGGTTGCGGCCGCACCCGTGACGCCGGGGATGCGCTTCAAACGTTCCAGCAGCTCGCCGTATACTCGCTCCAGCCCCGCGCCATCCGAATACGCGCTGCGTGGCACGACGACATCCAGCGCGAGCGCGCGCTCGGCGCGAAACCCGCGATCGACGCCGAGCACGCGCGCGAAGCTGGTCAGAAACAGGCCGGCGGTGACGAGCAGAATCGCGGTCAGCGCCACCTGCGCCGCGATCAGCGACATACGCCCACGTGCAGTTGCACGACTCTGTGACTGCGTCCTGCCTCCGGACTTCAGCGCCTCGCCCGGATCCGCCCCACCCGTGCGCAGCGCGGGCAGGACGCCGAACAGCAGCCCCGTCACGAGTGACAGCACCACGCCGGCGGCAGCGATGCGCGCGTCGAACCGAACGTCATGCAGCCGCGGCAGGTCCGCCGGTGCGAGCTGAAGCAGTGCGGTAAGCCCGACCTGCGCCAGCCCGAGACCGAGCACTCCCGCCGCCAGCGCGAGCATCAGACTCTCCGTGAGCGACTCGCGGATCAGTCGGCCGCGACCCGCGCCGAGCGCGACGCGCACTGCGGCTTCACGCGAACGGCCCGCGTTCCGCGCGAGCAGCAGACTCGCCAGGTTGACGCATACCAGCAGCAGCACCGCGCCCACTGCGCCGAGCAGCAGAACGAGACCGCGCCGCGTGCCGCCCACCACCTGGTCCTGCAGCGGCAGAACCTGCGCGCTGATCGTCAGACCCGGTCCCGTCCGAGCCGTGATCACGCCCTCCAGGTCGGTGAGGTGCGTTTGCGCCTCCGCCGTGGTCACACCCGGCTCCAGCCGCGCGATGATGCTGTAGTCGAACCCGCCCTGACTCCGCAGCTCCCACTCGGCGAACGTCAGCGGGACATACACCTGTGGATCATCCGGCAGCTGTGTGCCTTCCCCCAGCTCGTCCCGCTTCGGCAGCCGGAACCCTGCCGGCAGCACACCGATGATCACACGCGGCTCATCGTTCAACATGATGGTGCGGCCGATCGCCGTACGATCGCCCCCGAACTCCCGCTGCCAGAATGCGTCGCTCAGCACCACCACGCCCGCCGCAGCCGTTTCTTCGTCGTCGCGGAACAACCGCCCCTCCTGTGCACGCGCACCCAGGAGGGGGAGCAGGTTGGATGACACGCGCAAACCGTGCAGCCGCACCGGATCTCCCGCACCGGACCACGTGACTGCAGTCGCACGCACAGCTCCCACATCCTCGCACAATGCGCAACGCTCCCGCCACTCCAGGAAGCGCACCGCATTCGGTGCCAGCGACGGGACCTGGTCCTGCAGCTCCTGCGCGACCACCCGCACGAGCACGAGCCGATCCGCATCCGGGTACGGCAGCGTCCGCAGCACCACATGATCGACGATCGAGTACATCACTGTCGTCGCACCAATGCCGAGTCCGAGCGTCACGACCGCTGCGATCGTGAACGCCGGCATGCGCACGAGGTTTCGCACGGCGTGCCGCATGTCACGCACGAGATCCTCCAGCGGCCGACTCCGCTCCTCGTCGCGCGCACTCTCCCTGAAACGGTCGATACCGCCGAACTGAACGTACGCGGCGCGCCGCGCATCCTCCCTCGACATGCCGCTGCGCTCGTTGCGCGCAATCAGCATCTCGAGATGGAATCGGAACTCATCGTTCGCCCGCTCGTCGCGCGCCTCGCGCCCGCGCACACCCGCAATACGCCGCCACTCCGAGACCAGCCATGACCGCACTCGCCACATGAGGTTCGTCTCCGCGCCGGATTCGTTACCCGTCCAGCTGCATTACCTGGCTCACCGCCCGCGAAACGCGCTGCCACTCCGCCCGCTCCTGCCGCAGCCGCTCGCGACCCGCTCGCGTGAGCGAGTAGTACCGCGCACGGCGATTGTTCTCCGTCACCCGCCACTCGGACGTCACCAGCCCCTGCCGCTCGAGCCGATACAGCGCCGGGTACAGCGATCCCTGCCCGATCTGCAGCACTCGATCCGAGCGCTGCTCCAGCAGCTCCGTGATCCCCCACCCGTGCATCGCACCGAGCTGCAGCGTCTGCAGAACCAGCATGTCCAGTGTGCCCTTGATGACATCGCCGCGCGTCGTCTCTCCCATGTCCGCTCCGGTCGTATATGGCCGCGTTCCCTCGGCGTTTCGAAAGGAAAGGTGAATCCCTCCTTTCGAATAGTCAAGGGAGTCGCCCCGGCAGGGGCCAACTCCTCGAGCGTGCGCACGTCGGAGATCGGCAGCAGCTGGTCCGGAACGCTGCGATCCGGCGTTGGTGAAGCGGACGATGACCGAGACGTTCAGCGGGCACTCGCCACGGCACACGTCATGCTGATTGCCTGCTGCACCCGACGACATCGAGGAACGGGATGAGGAACGCCGACACCCGAACACGCACGACGCTGTTCCTGACGGGACTCGCACGTGCATTCGGCGGCGCCATCTTCTTCTCGCTGCCTCTCCTGATGACGATGGAGATGTGGTGGCTCGGCTTCTACATGGATCGCTTCAGGCTGGCGCTCCTGATGCTCGCCATGGTGCCGTTGCTCATCGCGCTCGACCACTACGTCGGTTTCAAGGAGGAGCAGACGACGTGGCGTGAG
>DATHUY010000081.1 GCA_035461765.1 Longimicrobiales bacterium | reverse complement strand
CGCGTAGATCCCGACGATCGCCGCGGCCGTCTGTCTGTCGAACGCAAAGCCGCCGCTCGTCAGAGCGGCGGTCATGAAGAGAATCAGGAGCGGCCGGATCCCGTAGTACGAGAAGCGCTCCCACATCTCCGTGAAGAACAGAGTCGACAGGCCTTCCGGGTGCCCGAAGAACCGTTTGTTGCCCGTGTACTCCTGCAGTCCGGGAGGCGGCTCGTCACGTGCCACGGTGCCCGCCTGCGGCTGATCGAACATCGAATCGTCTCTGGCCATATCCGCCTGTTGGAGAACTCTCGTAGGCTGCCCGTCATACGGGCGGTCACGTGGTGACGTTATCGGGGACGCGCCAAGTTATATCGTTACCGCAGGACACGCCACAACAATGCTCCCGGCGTCCATTCCCGTCCCGCCCCGGCAGTCTTACCTTTCGGCGCGTCGCTGTTTACCTCTCACGACAAGCTTCCGGAATGGACACGAGCATCCTTCGCATGCTGCGCGCGCACCCGCTCGCGCGCGAGCTCTCCGCCGACGACCTCGATTACCTCGCGGGTCACGCACGCACGATCGGATACCTGCGCGATGCCTTCATCTTCCACGAGAGCCAGCCGCGCCGCTTCTGGGGCATGCTGCTCAAGGGTCGTGTCGCGCTGCTCAAGGGGCCGCGCGGCAGACCGCTCGTGATCTATACCATGAGCGCGGGCGACTCGTTCGGCGAGGGCAGCCTCCTGGACGACTATCCGCACTCGACCTCCGCCCTCGTCATCGAATCGGCGGAGGTCCTCGAGATCCCGCGCGACGCATTTGCACACATCGCGGAGGAGCGCCCCGACCTGTATCGCCGGCTCCTGTCCGCTGCCGCGCGCATGATCGCCGAGCGCCTCAGCTCCCCGTCCGGCCGCGCGACCGGCCGCGGCGAGTCCTACATCTCGGGCGAGGTGCGTCGCGAGAAGGATCTGCTCGGCGAGCGTGAGGTTCCGGCCGCCAACTACTACGGCATCCAGACCCAGCGAGCCGTAGAGAACTTCCCCATCACGGGCATCCCGATCGCGCAGTTCGCGCATCTGATCCATGCGCTCGCTGCCGTGAAGGAGGCGGCGGCGATGGCGAACCGCGAGCTCGGCCTCCTCGCGGACGACCAGACGGACGCGATCATCCGGGCGTGCCGCGAGATCCGCGAAGGCAATCTGCACAATCAGTTCGTGGTCGATGTCATACAGGGCGGTGCCGGCACGTCGACCAACATGAACGCCAACGAGGTCATCGCGAACCGTGCGCTCGAGCTGCTCGGCCAGCCGCGCGGCTCCTATGACGTGGTGCACCCCAACAACCACGTGAACCTGTCGCAGTCGACGAACGACGTGTATCCGACGTCTCTCCGGATCGCGTCGAGCTGGGGACTGCGCGACCTGAGTCAGGCGCTGGCATCGCTGCGTGACGCGTTCCTGCTCAAGGGCCAGGAGTTCTCCGACATCGTGAAGATGGGCCGCACGCAGTTACAGGACGCAGTGCCCATGACGCTCGGGCAGGAATTCCACGCGTATGGGGTGACGATCGGCGAGGACATCGACCGGCTGCGCGAGATGGTGGTGCACCTGCACGAGATCAACATGGGCGCCACGGCCATCGGCACCGGCATCAACACCGACCCGCGCTATGCCGGCCTCGTGCGCACGCACCTCAGCAGCATCACCGGCCTCGACCTCGTCACGTCGCCGGATCTCGTCGAGGCGACGCAGGACACCGGCGTGTTCGTCATGCTGTCCGGCCTCCTCAAGCGCGTCGCGGTCAAGCTCTCGAAGATCTGCAACGATCTGCGCCTGCTGTCGAGCGGACCGCGCGCAGGCATTGCCGAGATCCGTCTGCCGGCGATGCAGCCCGGCTCGAGCATCATGCCGGGCAAGGTGAACCCGGTCATCCCCGAGGTCGTCAACCAGGTCTGCTTCCAGGTGATCGGCAACGATGTCGTGGTCACGATGGCGGCCGAGGCCGGTCAGCTCCAGCTGAACGTCATGGAGCCCGTGATCGCCTTCAACATCTTCCAGTCCGTCGAGATCCTGACACAGGCCGTCATCGTCCTGCGCGAGCGCTGCATCCTCGGCATCACCGCCAACCGCGATCACATCCGCACCATGCTGGAGCGCAGCATCGGGATCGTCACCGCCCTCGTACCGTACATCGGTTACGACCGCGCCACCGCCGTCGCCCGCGAAGCACTCGACTCCGATCGCGGCGTGTACGAGCTGGTGCTGGAAAAGGAGTGGATGAGCCGTGACGAGCTGGACGAGGTCCTCTCGCCCGACGCCATGACGAAGCCGCGCTCCATGCCGAAGGGCAGATCCGGCGGTGCGGCGGAGAGGACCTAGCGGCTCAGCGCACCGCCGGAATCACGACCCGGAACCGGGCGCCTCTGCCCGGCTCACTCGTCACCGTAATCCGTCCGCCGAGCAGCCGGGCCAGCGAGCGACACAGGGCCAGGCCGAGCCCGGTGCCGCCATAGAGTCGCGTGGAAGATCCGTCCACCTGCCTGAACTCGTCGAAGATCGCGTCCTGCTTTTCCTGCGCGATGCCGATGCCCGTGTCCGTCACGATCCACTCGACGGCCGGGCGCCCGTCGTCGATCGTCGAGCGCACCGCCAGATCGACGGCGCCGCGCTCCGTGAACTTGTAGGCGTTGCTGAGCAGGTTCTCGAGGATTTTTACGACCTTCTCACCATCGGTCATGATGGGCAGCCGCTCGGACTCCGCATCGAGCGTGACCCGCACGCTGCCCTGCGGCCGGCCGGCCGAGTCGAGGGCCCGGCGGGCGAGGAGCACCGCATCATCGGGTGCGATGGTGACGGCCGCACGCCCCAGCTTGATCTGCGACAGCTCCAGCAGGTCATTGATGAGATGCAGCAGTGCGTTCGCCGACCGCTCGATGCGCAGCACCGTGTTCCGCTGTGCATCCGGCATGCTGCCGGCCTGCCCATCCGTCAGCAGGTTGGCGTAGCCGAGGATCGACGTCAGCGGGGTGCGCAGCTCATGGCTGATGTTAGCGAGGAACTCATCACTCAGACGCTTCGCCTCCGCACCGGCCCCCAGCCGCTGCCGCAGCACGGCATTCTCGGTGCGAAGATCCTCCAGCTCCCGGCGTTCCGCCTGCAGCGCCGCCACCCGCCCGCCGGCCACCGCGAGCTGATCGGCGATCAGCGTCAGCAGGTGCCGCTCGTCGTCATCGAACTCGTGCGGCTCGTCGAAGTAGAACGTCAGCGCGCCCGTAGCCTCGCCACCGGCCGCGAGCGGCAGCGAGATCAGCGAGGCGAAACCCAGCTCGCGCGCGGGCTCGTGCCACTCCCGCAGGGCAGGATCCGCGAACACATCGCCCACCTCGACCGGCTGGCGGCGAGCGACCGCGCGTCCCGTCGGACCGCGCCCCACGCGCAGCCGGAGCTGCCCCAGATAGCGGGCTGACGACTGCGGCCAGTTGTTCGCGCACGTCAGCTTGAGAAGCGTCGGGTCCTGCGGGTCGCGCTCGAAGACGGAGCTGAACGTGGCCCGCACGAGCGGTGTCACGCGCGCGAGCGCCAGGCGGTAGACCTCGACCGGGGTGCCCGCCGTCAGGAAGGCGTTGGCTATTTCTCGCGCGACGTCCAGCTCGCGCTCACGCAGCGAGTCCGGGCTCGCGTTCATCGGTTCCATGCGGTGGCTCGTGGCTCCGGGCCGGCGGTGTTCCCTTGACGTTGCAGGAGGGCCTCCCTACTCTATTCGGCACTCGCCAGCGCCCGGCACAACCGCGTCGTCGGCGTGCGGAAGTTGTTCCGCGGGCGAACGCAGCGCAAGTGTAAGTTGCTGTCGGAGATCCGGGCAGCTTCAGGGGCTGTGCGGGTCGGAGCGTGCGCGACTTTCATCAGGCAGACGGAATCGCGGAACTCCCCATCATCTCGAGAGCGAGGAGCGGCACATGAACAAGTCGGAGCTGGCGCAGGCGCTGGCCACAAAGGCGGACCTCAGCAAGGCGGACGCACAGAAGGCCGTCGATGCGATCTTCAGCCCCGAAGACGGGGTGATCACGGATGCGCTGCGCCAGGGTGATCGCGTGCAGATCACCGGCTTCGGTACCTTCGAGACGCGTGAGCGCAAGGCTCGCACGGGCCGCAACCCGCGCACGGGCCTCGAGATCCGCATCGGGCCAACGACCAGCGCGTCGTTCCGCCCCGGCAAGGCTCTCAAGGACGCCGTCAAGCCGGCGGACCGCTAGGAACCAGCCGCACACGAAAGGAGCCGCGAACCTCATGGTTCGCGGCTCCTTCGTCATCCGACCGCTGAATGTTACCGCCCCCGGGGGCTGCGCGGCCTGTCGCTCCTCGGCGCCCGCGGTCCCTCACCGCGCGGAGGCCGCGGTCGATCGCCCGCCCCGCCGCGCGGCCCGCCCGGACCGCGCGGGCCACGGGGCCCACCACCCGGACCGCCCGCAGCCGCGCCCTTCCGGTCGTAATCCACGCGCAGACTGCGTCCGCGCATCGTGGTGCCGTTGAGTGCCCGGATCACACGCTCGGCAACTGCCGATGCCACCTCGACGACGGAGAACGATTCGCGGATGTCGACGCGGCCGACCTGGTCGCCCTTGATGTTCGCCTCGCCCGTGATGGCACCAACCAGATCGCCGGGGCGGATGTTGTCGCGGCTGCCGACACTCACGAACAGTCGCGTGAATCCGCCGACCGTCGCGTCCGCAGGCGGCGCGCCGCTCACGGCGGCCGGTGGAGCCACAGCCGCCGTGCCGGCGGCCGGCGCGCGACGCCGCAGCAGTGCGCTGAGTGCCGCGGCCACTTCCGGGGCGGAGTGCGCGTCCAAGAGAGGCTCCAGCACCAGCAGCTGCGAGTCCAGGTCCTCAGTCTCCAGCGCAGCGCTCACCAGGCCGCGGAACGCCTCCAGCGCCCCGGATTCCAGCGGCCGCGCACGCCGGTGCTTGACCGTGAAAGGCACCTCCGCAGCGATCCGACGAAAATGCGCGCGCTCAGCCGCGGTCGCGAACACGGTGCCGCCTGTGGCGTGAATCGCCTGCAACGTTTCCGCCGCGAAGGGCACATCGTAGCTCACGATGCGGCTCGCTGTCTGACCCGCGTCATCGAAGGGCACCACGCGGATGTCGCGCTCACCGTCCGCGATGCCGCGCCGCGCGAGATCGCGCAGTACGCGCTCCGCGCGCACGGCCGTGCGCGTGAACACGAGTGCGTCATCCTCCACCGACTCGAGCAGGCGCGCCAGCACCTCCGCCTTCGCCTCTTCCTCGACTATCATGTAGCCGATCTGACCAGCGGACTCCACTGTCTCCGCCACGCGCGGCGGGGCTGCCGGCCGAGCGGGGACAGTCAGAGCCTTGCGCACGTGCGACTCGATGAACTTCTCGATCTCGCTGGTGAGCTCCGCACTCGTTACGACCCGCTGTGCGTCGCGCGGCACCAGCGGCACCAGCGTCTCGAGCGCGCTCTCTCCGTTCAGCGCGAGCATGCCGGCCATGTCGACAATGACCAGCGCCACCGCCGCATCCAGCTTGAGCTCCGATGTCTCGACACCCTCGAGCGCCCGCTGCGGTGTCGTGACCAGCACATCCGCACCGGCCGCGTTCCAGCCGGGTGCAATCGCACGGACCGCGATACCCGTCGCTCCGGCAAGCGCGCCCAGGCCGCCGGCCGTCGCCTCCGCACGCTGCTGCGTCGGCGTCAGCACGAGAGCTCGCACGCTCCGCTCCGCCCCACTCTCTTCAGCCAGCCGGTCCAGCAGTGGCATCCCGAACGCCGCAACGACACCTGCGCCGGACGATGCGTGCAGCACGACGTTCCCGCCCCGGCGCAGCACATTCGCCGCAGCTGCCTGCAACGGCGTGGGCTGCTCGTAACCGGCTGCGCGCGCCGCCTCGACGATCGCGTCGCTCAGCCCCAGGTCCTCGAAGCTCTCGGCCACCTCAGCTCCTCGACAGTGCGCCGGGCAGCGCGGCGCCCGCGCCGCGGACATCTCCCGGCTGGTACGGCAGCATGGTCATGAGATACTGCACGTCGTAATCGAGTCGCGACGTGCGCAGCTGGTCGGTCGCCGCATGCACCTGCGTCTCCAGACCGTGACGATGAACCGTGATCGTGACCGTCCCGTCACCACCCGACAGCGTAACGCTGTGATGGTCGCCACCCGTTCTGCTGAGCGGCAGCCGCTCCGTCAGAATCTCCTCCGCCAGGCGCAGCACCTCACGCGCCGGTGCCGCCGTCATCCGCTCATATGTCATTATCGCGTTCCACCCAGGCCTTGAGTTCCTCGTATCGCTGCAGCCCAACCAGGATTCCGGCTGCGACACCTGTGCCATCGGCACCGTCGTGCATCATGATCCAGGCAGGCACGGCATCGAGACCGAGTCGTGCCGCCCATGCCTCGTCCTGCTCCACACGCGCGGTCTGCTGGTCGATGTCCAGCGCTACCCTGAGACCCGACGCGTCCAGCCCGACCTCACTGCCGATCTCCGACAACACGTCGATCCGGCCGATATCGCGACCTTCCTGCCAGTACGCCGCATACAGCGCCGCGTGCATGGCGGGATACCTTCCCTCGCTCCGCGCGTACGCCGCCGCCTCATGTGCCTTGCGTGTGCGCACCACCAGCGTCGGCCGCTTCACCACGACGCCCACCTCGTCAGCGAGCGGCTCGATCGTGCGCGTCCAGGTATCGTCCGGCCATTGTGTTTCGACCGCAGGCAGCGGCGTGCCGGCCGGACGCAGCTCGAACGCCGCTCCTTCGACCTGCACCGTCGCCTCCTCCCGCAGCCGGGCCGTACCCGCCTCCGCGAAGAAAGAGTACGGACAGGCGTAATCGCTGAAGAGGACCAGACGTTTTTCCTGCACCCGTGCTCCTGCTGGGACCCGCACAATGTCGCCGGGCGCACGCCCGCGTGCAACAGGCGGACCGTCCTCCTTGTCCCGTCCGCCCGTGCCGGGCATATTCCTGAAGCAATTCCCACCCGAATCCGGAACTCATGCACATCAGCGATAACGTTCGCGAGCTGCAACCATCGGCGACACTGGCTGTGACCGCTTTGTGCCGCAGACTGCGCGCGAGCGGCAAGGACGTGCTGGACCTCAGTGCCGGTGAGCCCGATTTCCGTACGCCCGAGTTCGCAGCGCAAGCCGGCATCGCCGCGATCGAGCAGGGTTTCACGCAGTACACGCCGGTTCCGGGCATCCAGTCGCTGCGCGCGAACATCGCCGCTCACCTGTCGCGCACTACCGGCAGGAGCACGGATCCGGCCGGCGTCGTCGTCAGCAACGGCGCCAAACAGGCGATCTTCAACGTCTGCTTCACACTGTTCGGACCCGGCGATGACGTGCTGATCCCCGTCCCCTACTGGACGAGCTACCCCGAGATCGTCTCGCTCGCTCGCGCGCGTTCCGTCTTCGTGCACGGTGACCCGGCCAACTCACTCAAGATCGATGTCGCCGCACTCGACCGCGCCGTCACGGACAATACGCGCGGCCTCATGCTGAACTCGCCCGCCAACCCGTCCGGTGCTGTGTACGAGCAGGCCGAGCTTGATGCGATTCTGCTCTGGGCCGCCGAGCGCGGGATCTGGGTGCTGAGCGATGAGATCTATGGCCGGATGTGCTATGAGGTAGAGCGCGCACCTAGCGTCCTCGATGCCGATACGTCGCTCCTGGAGCGGGTGGTTCTGATCGATGGCGTATCCAAGACCTTCGCGATGACCGGCTGGCGCATCGGTTTCAGCTACTCGTCGCCGGAGCTGGCGGCCCATCTCACGTCGCTCCAGAGCCACGTCACGTCGGGCGCTTCTTCGCCGGCCCAGGCGGCGGCACTCGCCGCCTACCAGGACGAGCCGCGCGTCCACGAGGCGCTTCGGGCCATGGTCCGCGTGTTCCGCCGACGGCGCGATCATGCCGCCAATGCTCTGCGCGAAATGCTCCCCAACGCGGACTTCCCCGACCCCGAAGGCGCATTCTTCATTTTCGTCCGCGTCGACGATTATTTCGGCCCTGGCCGCACCGGCTCCATCGAGTTCTGCAACTACCTGCTCGAGCATACCGGTGTCGCGCTCGTACCGGGCGCTGCGTTCGGCGACGATCGCTACGTCCGACTCTCGTTCGCTGCGCCCGAAGCAGAGATCCTCGAGGGCATCCGTCGTACCGGAGAACTGCTCCACGGCGCCACTGCCGCGGCCGTCTCCGGCTGAGCATCCACAAGGAGTCATTCATGGACAACGATCAGGCCGTGACGACGCAGCCCGAGCCCCAGCAGGAGAAGGCGTCGCGCTGGGAAGACTACATCGACGTGTTCTTCTCACCTTTCGAACTCTTCCGCCGGCGCGCCAACGACAAGGTCGCACCCCCGCTCCTGACACTGCTGGGTCTCGGCATCCTCTTCTACCTCGTCATGATTCCCGCCAACCGCATCGTCGTGCGCGGATCGATTCCGCCCGAGGCGCAGGCGCAGATGACGGAGGGGATGGTGCGGATGATGTCCTACGCCGGCGTGATCGGCGTGCCCATCATGTACGCGGTCATGATCCTGATCGCAGCGGCACTGCTGTGGGCTGGCGGACGTGTCGCCGACATGCGCACCGAATTCTCACGCACCATGCTGATCGCGACGTATGCGGCGTTCGTGCTGCTGCTGTCGCAGATCCTGGCCAGCCTGCTCATCATGGTGGGCGGCGAGGCGGGCTTCGATCCCGTCCGCAGCATGTCGTTCGGCGTGCTTCGATTCATCGGTGATGCCGACATGAACAGGAGCGTCGCGGCGCTGCTCGGCCTGTTCGACATATTCTCGATCTGGCAGGCAGCGCTCTGGGCGATCGGGCTGAGCGTGATCTACAAGGTGGGCATGGCGCGCGCTGCGGCCGTCGCCGCCGTCGTGTGGGTCCTGTTCGCCATTCCCGGCGTCATCATGGGTGCGCTCGGCATCGGCGCGCCCGGCGCCTGATCAGCCGGGCGGTGCGCGTAGCGCTGACTCCAGCGCAGCTCGCGTCCGGCCGATGTAGCCGGCACCGAACAGATTGACGTGCACGAGCAGGTAGTACAGCTGGTAGACCGGCCGGCGAGCGGTGGCACCGGCGCTGAGCGGCCACTCGGCCGAGTATGCATCGAAGAATGCGTCCGGGAACCCGCCGAACAATGCGGCCATCGCGAGATCGACCTCGCGATGGCCGTAGTAGGTCGACGGATCGATGACAGCGCCTCCCTCAGCCGTGAAGTGCACGTTCCCGTTCCATAGATCGCCGTGCAGCAGCGAAGGTCCGTCCTGTGCGGCCGGGCCGATCCGCAGCTCCAGCTCATCGAGCAGTCGCTGAAGGCGTGCGACGGTGGTACTGCCCAGCTGATCCCGCGCCAGTCGCAGTTGCGGCTCCAGGCGCTGTGTCCGCCAGAACGATGGCCAGTCGTCAGCCGCATCGTTGGACTGAGGCAGCGGCCCGATGAAGTTCGCCCTGTTCCAGCCATACCGCCCGGCCGTCGCGCGATGCATTCGGGCCAGCGCGCGGCCCAGTCGTTCCCACGCCGCGTCGTCCGCCGCCGCAGGCTCCAGCCACTCGAGCGCGAGCCAGGACGGCGTGGCCGCGCGCACGTGCGGCACGCGCACCGTTCCCGTCGCGGCAATCCGCTCGAGCGACTCCGCTTCGCACATCAGCATTTCCTCCGATGCGCCAGCCGGCGCCGTCTTCAGGAACACACTGCTGCCATCCCTGCACATGAGACGGTATGCCGGGCTGATACAGCCGCCGCCAACGCTGCGAACGTCGGTAATGCGGACGCCGAGATCGCGACTGGCCTGCGCACGGATGTCCGCCGGCAGTGTCACAGGCCGTGCTCCGCTCTAATGTGCTGGAGCAGGCCGCGACATGCCCGCTCGATCATGTCGTGCACATCCGCAAAGCCGTCCGGCCCGCCGAAGTACGGGTCCGGCACTTCGAGATCATCGCCCGCTTCCTCCTCGAACGCGCGCAGCAGGTGCAGCTCCGCGCGCCGCTCCAGTGTCTTTGCGAGCCGCTCGATCTTCCCGAGATTGCTCGCGTCCATGGCAATCACGTAATGGAATCGCTCGAGATCCGCGCCCCGGATCTGGCGCGCCGCATGATCCAGCTCGATACCCCGCCGCCTGGCTTCACCGATCGTGCGCGGGTCCGGCGAGTCGCCCTCATGGTAGTTGGATGTCCCCGCCGAATCGATCTCGAAATGCGCAGACAGACCCTCCTCCCGTACGACCTCTCCGAACACCGCCTCCGCGAGCGGTGAGCGGCAGATATTGCCGAGGCACACGAACAGCACACCGATCTTCTCTTTCATTCCATCTCCCGTTGCAGCTCTTGCCATGACCCATACGTTTACCGCATGACTCTCGATTATCTTCCTCGCATCACGGCCGCATGCCGGCTCGCCGCCTGCGCCGCGCTCCTCTCCGCGTGCGCCGTGCCGCCGCAGGCGGAATGCTTCGAAGCCGCCCGTATCGGTAACCTGCCGGCCACCCTCGACGAAGCGAGCGGCATTGCAATCTCCCGCCGCGATCCGGGGATCATCTGGGCTCACAACGATTCGGAGGGCATCGCCACCCTGTATGCCCTCGATCGTGATGGCGCGTTGATCGCCGGGATCGAGATACCCGCCGCTGGCACACAGTCCGACTGGGAAGACATCGCGGCCGGCCCGTGTCCGGCCGGCGACTGTCTCTACATAGCCGACATCGGTGACAATCTGCACGATCGGCAGGATCGCGCCATCCTTCGCATTGCGGAGCCTGACGTACACGACGCAGGAACGATCGCGATCGAGACGTATCCGATCCGCTATCCCGATGGTCCCGTGGATGCAGAGGCGCTGTTCGTCATGCCGGACACCAGCGTGTACATCATCACCAAGGGACGACGTCAGGACATCTCGCTCTTCCGCTACCCGCCTCCGCTGCGTCCCGGCGAACGCGTCGTGCTCGAACACGTGCAGCAGCTGCACGCCGGCGTGGCGCAGATGCCGGATCTCGTTACGGCCGCCGACGCCTCGCGCGACGGCAATCGCATCGCAGTGCGCACCTACACCCGCGTCGCGCTGTTCCGTTTCGATGGCGATACGCTGGCGCGCCTGTCCGGCGCTGGCGGTGACATCACGAGCCTCGGCGAGCCGCAGGGCGAGGGCCTCGCCATTGCCGGCGGTGATACGTTGCTGCTCGCTACCGAGGCCGGGCCCGCACAGACACAGCCCTTCCTCTCCAGGGTGGTCTGCAGGGCCCGCTGACGCGTCCGGGGCCCGCGAACCGGATTCACACCGCGAAGGTGCGGATTTTTCCGCGTGGCGGCACGGATGGTGCACCCTTTTTCCAGCGGACAAGCCATTGTGGCACAACGAATTGCGCCGGAAGGAGTATCTGCCATGGCCGCACCGGATGAACGACAGAACCGCCGCCACGACGATCCGCAGGACACGAACGCTACGGGCGTGATGCGCGGTCGCCGCGACGAGGACTCCGCTACGCGCGGCGCGACGCAGGTCGAGGGTTCACGGCGGCAGGATTTCTTCCGCCGTTTCCGTCAGCCGCTGATCGGCCTGGGCCTGGCCGGCATGGCTCTGCCCATGGTGCAGGCCACAACGAGCAAGAAGCCCGCGGAGCCAGCTCCGGATACCGATCCTGCTGATCCTGCGACGGCTGCTGCCGCCGGTGGCGATGTCGAGGAGAACCTGGTGAACCGCATTGCCGAGACGCGCGAAGATGCCGCGCGCACCCGACATGTCGAGGAGGCCATGGCGAAGTACGACATCAGCCGCGACCTCGCCGAGGACATTTACGACATTGCCCGCGAGCAGGACATTGAGCCGAAGCTCGCATACGGGCTCGTGAAGACGGAGAGCACGTTCGATGAGCGCGCCGTCAGTCACGTCGGTGCCCGCGGCCTGACGCAGGTGATGCCGAGGACGGCCGCCTGGCTGATCCCCGGGACCAAGACCGAGGACCTGTACGATCGCCAGACGAACTTGCGACTCGGCTTCCAGTACCTCGACCAGATGATCGACAAGTACAAGGGCGACGTGCGGCTGGCGCTCCTCGCATACAACCGCGGCCCCGGCACTGTCGACAAGGTGCTCAAGCGCGGCGGCAACCCGGACAACGGTTACGCCGACAAGGTGCTGCGCGGGTAAGCCGGAACCCGCTTCCGGACTGAACGGTACACACGGCGTCCGCACGATGCGGGCGCCGTGTTCATTTGAACTGTGGACGGATGATGGCGCTTCCTCGAAGACTCCCCGCGATGCGACTGCATACGCTGCTCGGCTATGTCCTCGCTGCGGCCTGCCTGGCGGCGGGCGCCGCCGACGGGCGCGCGCAAAGCGGAACGGCAACTCGAAGTGAAGCGCCGAACGCCGTCGCGATCGACACATTGTCGATACGCGCCCACACGCGATTCCTCGCCGACGACGAGCTCGCGGGACGCGGCACGGGAACGGTGGGTGAGCGCCTCGCCGCAGTGTATATCGCCAGCCAGCTCGAGCGGCTCGGGCTGGAGTCGCTCGGCGACGACGCGTCCTTCATGCTACCCATCCCGCTCCGCCAGGCGAGCATCGATCCTTCAACCCGTGTAACGATCACTACCGACGCAGGTCCGGCGGTCTTCCGCAGCGGCCGCGACTTCATCGTGAACACAGGGGGAGCGGGCGCGTTCCGGGACTTCGAGGGCCGGGCGCATTTCCTCGGTCAGCCGGAGCACGCAGCCGCGCGGGTGACACGTGCCCCGTCGCTCGATGGCAGCGTCGCCGTGATTCTCGGATCGCTCGGCGGCAGCGCCGTGGAGCTGGTGCCGGCGCTGATCGACGCGGGAGTGACCGGGATCGTGCTCCTCGAGGCGGATACGGCGCGGTACGACCTGTACATGCGCAGCCGCGGCGCTGTCCGTTACTTCGTGGATGCCGAGGTGGACGATCCCGTGTGGCAGCCCGCGCTACCGGTCCTCATTGCCGGCCCATCCATGACCGAGACGCTGCTCGCAGGCGCGGCCATTACGGAGAACGTCGTGCAGACCGATGCCGGTCCGGGCATCGATCTGGACCGGAGAGTCACGGCCGTCATCCGCGCCGATATCAGCGACGTGCCGGCTGCAAACGTCGCGGCCGTCCTGCCCGGAAGTGACGCCGCGCTGCGCGACGAATACGTCGTCTACACGGCGCACTACGATCACCTCGGGATCAGCACACCCGACGCCGCGGGCGATTCCATCTACAACGGGTTCTCCGACAATGCCGCGGGCGTCGCCATGCTCCTTGCGATCGCCGAAGCCATGCGCGATGCGCCGCCCGCACGCTCCGTTGCGTTCCTGTTCTTCACAGGCGAGGAGCGCGGCCTGCTCGGCTCCGCATACATGGCCGCTGCACCCCCCATTCCGCTAGAGCGGATCCGCGCCCTCATCAACCTCGACGCCGGCGCGCCGCCCGCGCCGCCGATGAACTGGCGCATCGCCGGCGGCGCCGACCTCCCGCTCGGAGCGCTCGCCGCCGATATCGCTGCACGGAACGGCTGGTCTGCCGCGCTCTCCGCCGCGTCCCCCAACTCCGACTACTGGCCGTTCCTCCAGCGCGGCGTACCCGCCATCTTCATCATCCCGGGCGATCAGTGGGAGAACACCTCTCCCGAACAACGCGATGCGCTGCGCCAGCGCTGGGACCGTTACCACCAGGCCGGCGACCACTGGCACCCCCACTTCCCGTTCTCCGGCCTCGAACGCTACGCGAGCTTCGCACTCGCCGTCGGCCGCGCCGCCGCCGGGCAGTAAAGGCCCCCCCGGCTCAACGGCGCGCAAAAGGGCCGCCCCGCACACGCAGGACGGCCCCCTCACAGCACACTCGCGGACGGTCTAGTTGAGCAGCGGCTCGATCCGCTCCGCGAAGCTCGTGCGCGCCCGATGCAGCCGGCTCTTCACCGTGCCCAGATTCACACCCGTGATCTCCGCGATCTCCTCGTAGCTCTTGCCCTCCAGCTCGCGCAGGCGAAATACCAGCTGATGATGCGCCGGCAGCTCCTCCACCGTCTGCTCCACGATCTCCTCCAGATAACGCTTCCGATACTGGTCGTCCGGTCGCGCTCCCGCATCCTCGAACTGCAACGGCCTGTGATCCGGGTCCCAGTGCGTCGTCAGCTTCTGGAACAACACCAGCGGACTCCGCGACCGGTTGCGCAGCTCGTTCTTCGACAGGTTCGAGCAGATCGTGTAGATCCACGTCGAGAACTTCTTGTTCGCGTCAAATCGATGCAGATGTCGCGTCACACGAATGAACGCCTCCTGCACCAGGTCCTCCGCACGGTCGCGGTCACCCGTCTTGCGCGCTATGAAATGCACCAGGCGGTCGTGATATCGATCATACAGCTCCGCAAATGCGCCCGGATGTCCTTCCAGGTGCGCAGCGACCAGCGCGTTATCACTCATGTCGGTCAGCTTCTTCACCGCAGTCGCCAAGGGTGCTCCTTTCCGAAAGAGAAAAACGGGTGCTCGCGGCCTGAGCCGTGGGCGCCCCGTCTCCTTTTGTACACCGATCGCGCGACGTGCCCGGGCCGACGCCCCGTCCCGCACCGTTTCGCACGACCTGTAATCTAAGGGATTTGAGGTTCATTCTCAAGAGCTGCGTCGCCCGCGATTTTCCTGCTTTTCAATGCTCGTTGGATACTCTATAAGTTAACTAATACCAACGGGTTATGCAAGACTTGGAGACCCGTATCCGACGGGTCAGCGGCAGCTCACCGACCCGTCGCTCGGGAACACGGTCAGCCAGTCCTGGTGCGGGGTCGGCTGCTGGACGACCGTGTTGCCGCAATACGAACGCGGCCGTCCGAACGCGACGTCCGCAATGCGCCGCGACCCCGACCTCAGCTCGAAGCCGGAGCTGCCGCGCGGTACGAAGAGCACGAGGTCGAGCGGCTCGCCGTCGACGCGGATGACCATGTGCCCTGCGTCGCCCGGGGTGAGGGCGAGGGGGCGGGTAGCGGCGACACGGAAGTCGTCGCCCTCCACGCGGACGGACATGGACCGCACGCTGGCGAGCTCGGGAACGTCGACGAGAGAAGGCACGCGCCCCCTGCCGGAATGGACGACGTACAGTCCGGCGGAGGTCGTGGGCATGATCGGCTCGATATCCATGACACGCGCGTCAGCGGCGTCGCCTGAGCGGGTCTCACCGTGGCGCGTGGCGTCCTCGCCCCAGCGGTAGCTGGCCAGGCCATCACGGTCGGGGACGTGCGCTGTGCCGCCGCGCGGCAGGACCACGCTGACGGCCACGTGCTCGGGAACGACGACGAGGTACTGAACGGCGTCGGATCCGACGGCGGTGAGGCGGAGCAGCCGTGTGTAATCGCCGCCGAGGCCGAAGCCGGCGAAGCCGTCGCGCGATCGGGCCGCGACCTCGACGAGGCCGCGCTGCCCGCGCACGACCTGAAGCTCGCCCGGGGCCTCCGCGAGAACCTCAATGACGAGCCGGTCCTCGAGAAAGGTGTAGGAGCGGCGCGTGACATCGCGCTGCGCGTCGGCGGCAGCGGGCAGCGTGACTGCGAGTGCGACGGCCGTGACGAGGTGCTTCATGATACGGCTCCTGTGCCGCTGTTCCGGGGTGAGGGTGGGGCGTCCATATGGTACGGTGGAGGGAACGGTAAGATCCACGTCGCGACGGGGCCATTGCCCGCCCGGCACGCCAGCCGACGCCCAGGCTGGCGGCGCGGCTGGGCGGCGGCGGCGGCGGCTGGAGGATGGTGAGCTGGGACCCGCGGCCCGGCGAAAGCTGGTGCCGTCCCGCGGTGTCGGGCTCAGGCCTCGTGTCGCCGGATATCGATGTTCCTGTTTTTCAGCTCGTCGATATAGGCCTGAGCGGGTACGGCGAGGTCGGGGGTAAGGACGCCTGGCTTGACCTGACCGCGAGCCTGCATCTGGCCTGTGATGGAGAGGGAGAAGCCGGTGGTGCGCTCCATGGCCGTGATGCCGGTCTTCTCATCATGATAGTCGATGAGGTCGAAGACGATGCGACGCGGCCTGCCGTCCTTCTTCCCTTCGGCTTCGACGCGGAGCGCGACGAGATCGCGTGCTTCGGGCCTGCGCAGACGCGGCTCGGCGCAGGCAATGAACACGTCGCGCGGCACGACGCTGCCGCCGGACACCTCGACGGGGTCGAGGCTGAGCAGTCCCAGGTCACGGATGACGCGCACGGCATCGGCGTGACCCGGGTAGCGCAGCGTCTTGTATTCCATGTTGCGCAGCCGGTCCTTGTAGGTCCACGGCATCGTGGAGAGCCCGCCTGCCGTGTGGAACGCCTCGAGGGTGCCCACGGGCGCGGGGAACTCGACCGGCTCGACCTCGCTGAGGGCATCCACCTCCAGGGGCTCGCCATCACGCAGCACCCAGGAATCGGTGGTGTAGTAATCGAGCACGCCGTGCAGCGAGTATACGATCTGGTAGTTGAGCGGCGGCTGCGGATCCTGCGGCAGGCCGCCGACGCGGATACGGACGGTCTCCGGCTCATCCAGCTCCGCGATTCCGGCGGCGGCCAGGATGTTGACCATGCCGGGTGCGAGGCCGCAGTCGGGAATGACGCTGATGTTCTTCTGCTTCGCGTCGTCGTCCAGCTTCATCTGGTCGAAGACGATCGCGGTGTTCCCGCCGAGGTCGCAGTAGTGCACGCCCGCTTCGACGGCGATGCGGGTGATGTCGAGATTGAAATAGTATGGCAGTGCATTCATGCACGCCGTCGCTCCTGCCATCACGCCGCGGACTTCCTCCTCGTTGCGGGCGTCCACGCGCACGAGCCGCAGTCTCTCATCCTTGCGGTAGCGCTCGAGGAAGGGCGGCAGGGAGTCGATCCGCATATCGGCTACAGTGACCTGCTCCACTTCCGGGTTCTGCAACAGGTCATATGCACACGCGGAGCCCTGCAGCCCCGCGCCCATTACCAGCATTCGCATTCTCGTTCCTGTCTCCACATTCGATCGGGCCGGAGCCCGTTGATACGCCGCTCACGCGCGGCAGCCGCGGCAGACTGGCTTGCGCGAACACCGCTGTCAACTCTGAACGACAAAAAGGGCCGCCCCGGAAGGCGGCCCTGCATGATTGTCGTTATCGCTCCAGTGGCGGGTCTGTCGCAGCGCCGCCGGAACGAGTGGTATCGGGCGGTGGCCGCGACGTGGTGTCCCGACGTACCGGGTCACCAAGCGGCCGCGGCCGGGCAGTATCCGCGCGCGCAGTATCGGCCCGCTGTCCCGTCGTATCGCGGCCGGCTCTCCTCAATGCCGCGGTATCCCCGCGCACTCCCAGACTGTCAGGCTCGCCAGCCCGGCGCACACCATCATCATCGCCGAGTACGCGCTGACGCAGCCGCTCCCACCAGCCGTCGGACGTGTCGATGCCCGCGGAGTCGAAGCGCCAGGCCTCGTCCAGGTAGCCGAATGTGTCGCCGTACGCGTAGGCGTCGGGGTAGCAGTTGCCGCTCGCGGACGTGCCGCTCAGGAAATACTCCGTGTAGGTAGCGCCCTGCGGCATGCACCCCGCCGACACGACGCTGCCCATCTCATCGACGGTGCGCTCCTCGACGCCGGCCGGCGCGGTCCACCCGCCGCCGCCGGCATCGACGCGCCGCATGATGCGTCCCCAGATCGGTGCCGCAATCTCGCCGCCCGTCGCGCCGCGCAGGATCCGCTGCCGCTTGTCGAACCCGATCCAGACGGTGCCTACCAGCTGCGGCGTATACCCGACGAACCACACGTCCGCGGCGTCCTGCGTCGTACCTGTCTTGCCCGCAGCAGCACCGCTGAACCCCGCGCCGCGCACACCGGTGCCGGTCCCGCGGTTCACGACGTCCTGCATCATGGTTGTGGCAATGAACGCCACTCCGGGATCGATGACGCGACGGGCACTCGGCTGCTGCGACCACACCACGCTGCCGTTGGCATCCGTGACCTGCGTCACGAAGCGAGGGTCCGGACGCGACCCGAGCGTGGCAAACGCGCCATACGCCGCCGTGAGCTCCAGCGGTGTCACTTCGGCCGTACCCAGCACGACCGAAGGGTTGGACGGCATGCGGCCGAGGCCGAACTGCTCAGCCGTGCCCAGCACGCGGCTGAGGCCGACCTCATTCGCCAGCCGCACCGTCGGCACGTTGCGCGACTGCGTGAGCGCCTGGCGCATGGTAACCGCACCCCGGAACGTGCCGTCGTAATTGCGCGGCTCCCACACGCGGTTGTTGTCCAGAACGTACCGCAGCGGGCGGTCGAGAAGTCGATGCGATGCGGGATACCCGGCGCTCAGCGCGGCCGTGTAGACGAAGGGCTTGAATGCGCTTCCCGGCTGTCGCTTGGCCTGCGTCGCGCGGTTGAACTGCGAGTCGTCGAAGTCCCGGCCGCCGATCAGCGCGAGGATGTCGCCGGTCTGCGCCTCCATCACGACCAGTGCCCCCTGCAGGTACTGCGTGCCTTCCCTGCGATCGCGGGTCGTATCCGCGTGGACCGTCGCGTACGAGCTGTGCGGGAATCCGCCGTAGCGACCCGACTCGATGCCGCGCAGCGCCTGTTCCAGCTCTTCTTCCGCCGCACGCTGAATGTCGAGGTCGAGCGTCGTGTGTATCGTGTAGCCCTGTGTGTAGATCGCAGTACCGAGCGCGTCCTCCAGCTGGCGCCGCACAGCCTCGACGAAATACGGCGCGTCCTCCTCGGCATCCACTCGTCCCTCGCGCAGCACCAGCTCCGCCTCCGACGCCTCGTCGAACTCCTCCTGGGTGATCAGACCCTGCTCCGCCATGCGCCGCAGCACCAGGGCGCGACCCTCCAGCGCCGCCTCCTTGTCCGCACGCGGATTCAGCCGCGAGGGCGCACGCGGCAGCGCCGCCAGGATCGCCGACTCGGCCAGGCTCAGCTGCGATGCGCCCTTGTCGAAATATTCCTCCGCCGCAGCCTCGATACCGTACGCACCCTCGCCGAAATAGATCTGGTTCAGGTACAGCTCCATGATCTCGCGCTTGCTGTAGCGATCCTCGATCTCCCGCGCCACGCGCGCCTCGCCCAGCTTCCGCGTGATCGTGCGCTGATTCGCCGGCAGCTGCTCCGGAAAGACGTTGCGCGCCAGCTGCATTGTGATCGTGCTCGAGCCCTCCTCAATGCCGCCCGCCTTCACGTTCGACGCGAGCGCCCCGATCACACGCCGCCAGTCCACACCGCCATGGTCCCAGAACCTGCGGTCCTCGATGGCGACGAACGCGTTCAGCAGATGCTCGGGCATCGAGTCGACGGGAACGACGACGCGCCGCGTCACGAACAGTTTCGCGATCTCCGCCCCCTCCCGATCGACGACGACCGACGCCTGATCGGGCATGTAGCCCCGCAGCATGTCCACGTCCGGACACCCGGCGACGCCGCACCGGTGCCACAGCACCGCCGTCACTACCAGCATGAGCAGCACAAGGGCGCCCGCACCGATCAGCACGCGCCGCAGCACCGGACGGCGTACCCGTTTCCTCTGCTCTGTCGGCGGCGCACTCACCATCTCGCCGGGAGTGGCGGCGGGTCGGCCGGGGCGCGGCTGATCCGGGCCCCCCGGTGCACCTTTGTGTTCATCCATGATCTATCCCCTCAGAAGTCCCCAAGCCATCAGATCCCGCCCGCCCGCACACCCCATTGCTACGTGTGAACAGGGCAATCCCTGTACCAGACAGGTCCTTGACGCATTGCGGGCCCTCCGGCCACCTTACGGATCTGCCAGTGACATCACCGGGCCGTCCACGCCCGCGAAGGAGCCGCGAAATGAGCCGTTTCACCGAGGACGAGATCAAGCGCAAGGTGCAGGAGGGTTACATCCTGGAGTCACCGGACGAGATGACGGAGGGCTACCGCAAGGCGCTCATCGTTCAGCTCCTGGTGCAGGCGGATACGGAGCTCATGAGTGCACCGGCGTACTGGATGGCCGCGCAGGACGCACCCTCGACGAATACGATGGTGTCCGCCGTCGCCATCATTCAGGACGAGCTGGCCCACGCGAACATCGCGTACCGCATCCTCGAGGACATGGGGATGGACAAGGAGCAGCTTGTCTACGGCCGCGAGCCGCACGAATTCAAACACCCCTACGGCTTCGATCAGCCGCTCGAATCGTGGGCCGAGCTGGTCACGGCCAACGGTTTCTTCGACCGTGCGGGCATCACGCTGCTCAGCGACGTCTTCCGCAACACCTCCTATGGCCCGCTCAAGCGGGCGCTCGTGAAGGTGGATCTCGAGGAGACGTTCCACCTGCGCCATGGCGAGGTCTGGATGAAGCGTCTGGCCGGCGCGGGCGGCGAGGCCCGGCAGAAGCTGCAGCGCGCCGTGGACTGGATGTTCCCCATGACCATCGAGTGGTTCGGCCTGCCTGACGCCATGAAGCGCCACAGCGGCCAGCTCGATTACCGGCTGAAGGGCATGACGAACGACGAGCTGCGTCAGACCTGGATGTCCGCCACCGTACCACTCTGCGAGACCCTCGGGTTGAACGTCCCCGCGCATTTCGACGAAAAGAACGGTGAGTACGTGCTCGACTATCCGTTCCCGTGCGAGTACGACGCCGAAGCGAAGCACTGGGACTTCGCGGGCGGTGAGATCTCCTGGGACCAGGTGTTCGCGCGCTGGAAGAAGCGCGGTCCGATGAACGAGCGCTACGTGGAGAGCGTGCGCCGGAGCCACGGCCCGCTCAACCGCCTCATGGGACAGGCCGCGTGAAGAAGCACCGCAATCAGGCCGTCCTCGACGCGTCCTCCCGGACCGCGCACAAGCTGCAGGCGGGCGACTCGCCGCGTGACGAGCGGTACCGGTCGGATGATCCTGCGACGGATGCGTTGTGGCAGGCGCTCTGCGAGGTTGCCGATCCGGAGCTGCCGATCAGTCTGGTCGATCTCGGGCTCATCTGCGACGTCCGTCGCGACCATGGAGCCGTCGACGTCGATGTGACGTTCACGGCGAGCGCGTGTCCGTGCATGGAATTCATCATCGAGGACATCCGCGAACGACTGCTGCGTGAGGAGGATGTCAAACAGGTCAGCGTGCACGATGTCTGGGATCCGCCGTGGAACACCAGCCGCATGACGGCACATGGACGTGCATTGCTGAAGAGCTTCGGAGTGGCGGCATAGGGTGAGCATGATCTACGAGATATTCGCACGCAAGACACGCGGTGAGGCGCTCCGTCACATTGGCAACCTGAACGCGCCGGACGACGAGCTTGCAAAGGTCTACGCGTTCAACACGTACGACGAAGAGAAGTGGTTCGATATGTACATCGTGCCGCGTGAGCGGTTTCTCGAGGTGTTCAACCGTCTGGATGCCGATGCGGGCGACCGCGCCGCGGCGGCGGAGCGGCGTGCGGGAACGCCGCCGGAGCGGTCGAACGCATGAGCACGGCACTGAACGAAACGACACGGGCCGCCGACCTGGCGGAGCCGGTGCGCGACGCGGTACGCGATCTGATTCTGGTACTTGCCGACTCGAAGCGTATGCTCGGCATGCGCTACGGCAACTGGATGCTGGGCGCGCCGGAGCTGGAAGCGGGCATCGCGTGCGCATCCATGGCGCAGGACGAATGGGGGCACGCCCGGCTGCTGTACGCACTGCTCAAGGACTTCGACGAGGATGTGGACCGTCTCGAGCACGGCCGCAGTGCGGACGAGTACCGCAGCTTCGAGGCACTGGACGCGGAGCCCGCATCCTGGCCGGCACTGGTGGCCGTCAACACGTTCGTGGACGCGGCGCTCACGCTCCAGCTGGAAGCGCTGAGCGAGTCATCATATCTGCCGCTGCGTCAGCGCGTGCAGAAGCTCATCGAAGAGGAGGCATTCCACGCGGCACACGGCGCGGCGTGGCTGCGTCGTATTGCCGGCGCCGGTCCCGAGGCACACGCCGCGATGCATGATGCGATGACTGCCGTCCTCCCTCATGTCCTCCGCTGGTTCGGTCCCGATTCGAACCGCATGCGCGCATTGCAGGACGCGAGCGTCGTCGACGCGGCCGGCAGCGATCTGCGTGCGCGCTTCATCGAGCGCACCGCGGCCCTCATACGCGATGCGGGCGGCGCCGAGGACCTGGCGGCTGTGGAGCCGGATTTTACCAACTTCGACGACGTCGCGCGCCGCACTACCGGTACCGCACCGGACGATGCGACGATCGCTCAGATCCGCGGCGACCGGAACCGCGCGTTCCTCATGGA
>DATHUY010000080.1 GCA_035461765.1 Longimicrobiales bacterium | reverse complement strand
ATGCGTCGGTGGTCTCCGTCAGATTGATGGGATCGCCGCCGGCGGTGCTCACCAGGTAGATGTCGCTCGGACCGGTCCCGACGCGCGACGTATAGACCACCCACTTCCCGTTGTTCGAGATGTCGGGGTAGTAGTCGAGCGCCGGGCCCAAGGTGAGCCGGACGGGGTCGGCGCCGCTCGGGCTCATGAAATAGATGTCGCGGTTGCCGCCGCGGTCACTGTGGAAGGCAATGCTCTGGGGCGGCCCGGCGGCCTGAACCGCGGCGCTCAAGATCGCTGTGACAGGCTCCAGCGGCGCTTCGGCGCACGCACCGGTGAGCAGAAGGGCTGGCAGCAGGGAGGCGCGCAGCGCCACGGCGGGGATTTGTCGCATGATTCGGCTCCAGTAAAGGTCAGCGGACGGGGGACATCGTTATTGTCTCCCGGGTGGGTGCGGACTACACTAGGGAGTCGACATCCCCCAGATCTCCGGCGGCTCTCACCTTTTTATCACCCGGGCTGAGAATGCATCTCCAGCTCTTTGGTAGACCCCAACTGCACGGCCTTGCATCGGCGGGCGGACGCGCGGCCCAGCGACAGCGGCTGGCACTGCTGGCGCTGCTGGCAACCGCGCGGGATTCAGGGGTTACGCGGGACCGTCTGGTCGGCCTCCTGTGGCCGGAAGCTGAAACCGCGCGCGCTCGCCACCTGCTCTCCAACTCGGTGTACGTGCTGCGCCAGGCGCTCGGCAGCGACGTCATCACCTCCTCGGCCGACGGTCTCCGGCTCGACGCCGCGCGCCTGCCGAGCGATGTGGGGAAGTTTCTGGATGCACTCGACCGCGGGGACGACGAGGTGGCCGTGCAGCACTGCGGCGGTCCTTTCATGGAAGGCTTTTTCCTGCCGGACGCGGGCGAGTTCGAGCCGTGGCTCGAGGCGGAGCGGGATCGGCTGGCGCGGGCGTGCGCGGCGGCGCACGAGCGGCTCGGTGAGAGGGCGGAGGCTGCCGGGGATGATCGGGCTGCGGCGGAACGGTGGCGCCGCCTGGCCGGCATGGATCCCTATAGCTCGCGCGTGGCGTTGCGCCTCATGGAGGCGCTCATACGCGCGGGCGAGCCGGGAGCAGCCGCTGCGCACGCTCGCCAGCACACCCGGAGGCTCCGTGAGGAGCTGGGTGCCGAGCCGGCCCCGGAAATCACCGCCTTGGCGGCCACGCTTGGTCAACCTGCGTGGACGGCTGCGACGCCTGTTGTGAGCGCTCCACCCGGGGCGGCACAGCATGCTCCTGGCTTCGACGACGCACCGCCCGTTTCCCCAGTCGGCTCCGCACCAGGGGCGCGGCCTATCCGCCGGGGCGCGGGCGCGGTCGCGACTGCGGTCGTGGGGCTGATGCTCATCGGCGGAGTCTTGCTGCAGCGCCGCGAATCATTCGGTGCGCTGAGCGCTGCTGGCACCGCGAACGCCGAATCCGCCCGCTCCGTCGCCGTGCTGCCCTTCGTCAACGTCGCCCCCGACGCTCAGGACGAGTACTTCAGCGATGGTCTTACGGAGGAGTTGATCACCCGGCTTTCGCAGATGAAGGATTTGCGCGTGGCGGCGCGCACATCCGCCTTCGCGTTCAAGGGAGTGAACGCTGACATCACCGAGATCGGACGCAAGCTGAACGTCGCGTACGTGGTCGAAGGAAGTGTTCGACGTACAGGCGACCGGGTCCGTATTACTGTCCAGCTGGTAAAGGTGGACAACGGGTTCCAGGTCTGGTCCAAAACGTATGAACACCGCGCGCTGGCAGACGTCTTCAGGATCCAGGACGACATATCGCGGCAGGTTGTTGCAAACCTGCTGCCGAACCTGCGACCGGCTTCGCTGCCGGCGCACGGCACCAGCAACGTGGCGGCGTTCGACCAGTATGCGAAGGGACGATTCGCGTTCTGGCAGGGCGCCACGCTCGAAAACCTGAGTGCCGCCATCCAACACTACCAGGCGGCTCTGGAACTGGATGCCGGATATGCCCTCGCCTACGCCGGACTCGCCGACGCATACATGCTGCTGCCGGGCCGTCCTGACGAGAACCTGCCGCGCGCGAGGGCGGCCGCTCTCCGCGCCCTCGAGCTGGACGACAATCTCTCGGAGGGCTACGTGGCCCTGGCCAGCATCAACTGGTTTTATGACTGGGACTGGGAGGCCGCCGAGCGCAACTACCGGCGCTCCTTCTCGGTGAACCGCGTCGTTTACACCCGCTGCATCTGCTATGTCTGGTACCTGTATGTGCTGGGCGACACCGAGGCGGCGATCCGCGAGGCGGAGCGCGCACGGGCCCTCGATCCGGCGGGGCTCCTCCCGCTCAGCACGCTCGCCGGCCTCTATCTGGCGAGCGGCCGAACCCAGGATCTGCGAGTCACGATCGAACAATTGCGGGATGCAGGGGCCGATTCGGACGAGATCCGGCACCTGCACACCTGGCTCGCGTGGCGTGAGGGACGTCTCGCGGACGCGCTCGCGCTCATCGAGGACGTGCGCGCCGGCCGAACGATCGACGAATTCGTCCGCACTGAAGGATCGTATGCCGCGGCTGGTTACGCCATCATCTACGCGGACGCAGGTCGAACCGCGGAAGCCCGCGCGATCGCAGGAACGCTGAAGGCACGTGCGGCGGAGCAGTATGTGCCGAGCGTCCAACTCGCCGCCGCCTTCGGCGCGGCGGGGGACACGGCCGAGGCCAGTCGCTGGATTCGCGCGGCGTACGACGCGCGAGCCAACCTGGCCTTTTTCCAGGCGACGCTGCAGTCCACACCCCTACACGGCCTCCCCGCGTTCCGTGCGGTCCTGGATTCGGTCGGCGTGCCAGATCGGTAACGGCCCGGACAGTGCTGCGCGCACACGGTAGTCGCGGTTTCCGGACGACGACACGCACCGGCCGGCCGTACAGGAATGAAGCCGGAGTAACGTGTCGGGTAAAGCGCATACCGCGACCTCTCTGCGGGGCTCGGCGACAACCGTGGGAACTCGGCGCAAACAGGGACGTTTCGGTGAGCGCGCGGCAGTAACAAATCCCTCCGGAGGATGAGGCCAGTGGTTCGAATCCACTCGGGCGCATCATGTAACCTGCGGCCACACCGTCACTCGACTGTGTGGCCCTTTTGCGTTGTGCAACTCTCGCTGATCGTCGAGCCGTCAGGTGCCGGGCGGCGTGTGAGGTGGTTCGATGCAGGTGGACTGATCACGGATACAGCAGGAACGTTCTCCGATACACCGTGAACTCCGCGGCCTCGCGGTCCCAGTCGTCGAGCAGTGCGCTGAGCTGTCCGTCCTCGACGGCGTGACGCACGCGGTCCGACCCGGTGAGCCGGTTGATGGTGCCGCTCCACGCGAAGTGGTCCGGGTGCTGCCTGTGGATGGCGTCGATGAGCAGCAGCGCCGTGCGTACGGGACGATATGCTTCGCGGTCGGTGATGTGCAGCCGGATGCCGGGTATGTCCTGTCCCGCGAACTTGCGGGCTGTCGCTTCCATCGGGAGCGTGACGGCCTCGAAGCGGATGCCGGGCAGTCGCATCTCGTTCATTCGTCGCACGACCGCAGGCGCGTCCAGCCAGGCTGCGCCGATCTGCTCAAACGGCCGGTCGGTGCCGCGCCCCTCGGCGATGTTCGTACCCTCGAAGTACACTGTGCCCGGGTAGCTCTTCAGTGCGGCGGGCGAGCGCAGGTTCGGCGACGGGTTCACCCACGGCATGCCGAGATCCTCGAACCACTGCGAGCGTTTCCAGTTCGCCACGCGTGCGACGATGAGCTCCGCATTGATGCCGTGCTCCCGATTGAACATCGTCGCCAGCTCGCCGACCGTCATGCCGTGACGCGCGGGGATGGGATACATGCCGATGGAGGAGGTGAAGCCCGGCGCGACGAGTGCGCCCTCCACGATCTCGCCGCCGATCGGGTTGGCGCGGTCAAGCACCACGAACGGAATCCCCTTGCGTGCGGCGGCCTGCATTGCGAGCGCCATTGCCGACACATATGTCCACGTGCGCCCGCCGACTTCCGGCAAGTCGTAGATCAGCACGTCCACGTTCTCGAGCATCGCGGGTGTCGGCCCGCGGTTCGGCGTCCCGTAGAGCGAGTGGATCGGCACGCCGGTCTTCGCGTCCACGTCGTCCGCGATCGCGTGGCCATCCGCGATGTCGGCGCGGATGCCGTGCTCCGGCGCGAGTAGCGCCACCAGCGTGAGGTCCGGATGCTCGGCGATGCGGTCGATGACCAGCGCGCCCGACCGGTCCACCGCGCCATGATTCGAGATCAGCGCCACACGCGCGCCGCGCAACGCGGGTGGCAGGTCGGCGAGGAAGGTTTCGACGCCGGGACGGTAGGCCGAGGCTGAGGCTGAGATCGCGGCGTCACCGCCGGGATGGGCGCATGAGGCTACGAGGAGCAGGGCGGGGAAGAGGACTCGCATTCGTCGCCTTGGTGCAGGTGAAGGACACCGTCGATGATATGCGAAGTTGTGCGGTAGAGCCAGCCGCCCATCATGTAGAACTCGGGGTCGGGGCTGCCGGCGATTGCGTCCCTGCGGCGTCGGCGACGTTCGAGTGCTAACGCCAGTCGCATTATGTCCGCGGTCGCAGCGGTGCGGCGTTGGGCCGGGTGGTGGGATGGCGGGGCGGGGCGGCGCACCAGGGTTGAGCGGTGGCCGAAGCGGGCTTGCCCAGAGTCGGGCGCCAGTTACAAGGTGAATAACACACCGACCCCTCGCAGGGCTCGCCAGCTTCGGGTAACGGACTGGAGCGGTATTCCTGCGGTACGTGACGGACCTGCTCTGCCGATCTCTACCTCGACGTTCGTCCCCCTTTCCTACGTCGTCCATACCCCTGCGTGACCGTTTGGCGTCAGACTCATCGTGCAGGAGCGTGTGCGGGCAGATATTCAGGCTGGCGCTTCCACTTGCATAGCTGTCACACCGCGTCGGGAAAGACGCAATCCTCCGAGGAGAATCGAAATGATCAACCGTCGTCAATGGCTCGGCCTCTCGCTCGGCGCCGGCGCCGCGCTGGCGCTCGAGCCGCGCCTGATCTGGGCCGCAAAGGAGGAGATCATCACCCGCGCCATTCCTTCCACGGGTGAGCGGCTCCCGATCGTGGGCCTGGGCAGCTCCGCGACGTTCGCGCAGGCGGCGGGCGGCGAGGACGTGTCGGCGCTGGCCGCCGTGTTCCGCACGATGGCCGAGCGCGGCGGTCGGGTGTTCGACACCGCCCCCTCCTACGGTGCCTCCGAGGAGGTTGCGGGGCGGATAGCCCGTGAGCAGAACGTCACGGACCGCATCTTCTGGGCGACCAAGATGAACGGCGTGCAAGGCCCAGCCGGCACACTGGATCCGGCGGTCGCGCAGAAGCAGATGGAGACATCACTGCGGCGGCTGGGCAAGCGCCCCCTTGACCTCATCCAGGTACACGGCCTGGCCAGCGCCTCGGCGCAGATCGGGATGCTCAAGGAGATGAAGCAGAGCGGGCAGATCCGCTACATCGGCGTGACCACCACCGCGCCCCAGCAGTATGAGCAGCTGCAGAAGATGATGCGCTCCGAGCCTCTCGATTTCATCGGGATCGACTACGCGGTGGACAATCGCGACATCGAGGAGCACATCCTTCCGCTGGCGCAGGATCGCGGCATAGCCGTGATGGTGTACCAGCCGTTCGGGCGTACGCGGCTCTGGAGCCGGATCGGTGATCGGCCGCTCCCGGACTGGGCGAATGAGTTCGACGCCAACAGCTGGGCGCAGTTCATGATCAAGTACGTCGCCTCGCACCCGGCGGTGACGGTGATCACCCCGGCGACCAGCAAGCCCGTGAACATGGCGGACAACATGGGTGGCGCCTACGGTCGCCTGCCTGACGAGGCGATGCGCAGGCGAATGGCGGAGTTCGCCGACGCACTCCCGGCGGCGGCGGTCGTGGCGCCGAAGCCGCCAGCGCCGGCAGTCGTGGTGGCTCCGGCGATCCTGGACCGCTACGTCGGTGTGTACGAGATGCCGTCCGGCTTCACCCTTACGTTCCGCCGTGTTGACGCAGGGCTGGCCGTGGAGCCCAGGGGCATGCCGCAGGCCGTGCTTGTCGGGCAGTCAGAGACCCGCTTCTGGGACCCGCGCGGACCCATATTCGAGTTCCAGCTCGACGACAAGGGCACGGTGACCGGGCTCATCCTGGAGCAGGGCCCCCAGCGCACGCCGGCGACGCGCATTCGGTAGCGCTCCCCTCCGCGAACCGCTCGAACCACCCTCCGGAGAACCGCACCGTCACCTGCCGTGCGGGTTCTACATCGATGGACTGCTGTCGTTGGGGCTGACAGGCAGCGGTAGCGATGTTGAGTCAGTGGGATAGCGACCGGAAACGAATTAAATTCACTCGGGCGCATTCCATCAAACCAAACCCGCACCGTCATGCACGGTGCGGGTTTTTCCATTCAGGGCACGGCGGCCGCCGCACTCGCGCCCCAGCCGGCTTCAAGTATGGAATAATATGTACAGCGGAGCAGGGTATGAACTATCGTAGAGCGGATGTATCAATGCCACGGCGGAACACCAACGAGGCCACTGCTCCCGCTCCGGTAGTCGATGCGGTGGCGCGGTTGGTGGTCAGACATCGGGACCTCGTGGATGCGGCGGCAACTGATGAGGAGGTCCTGCGCCACAGAGAACACGTGCGTGTGCCGGCCAGGCTGAACGATGGATTCTGAGCAGGAGAGCTTCGTCTGCATCCAGTTGCCGGAGAGCCTGGAGGCCGCAACCCGTGGGCGTTTCCAGCGTCACTCCCTTCCCGAGATGGCGGGCGGGTCGGAGCGTGGACGGTCCATCCTGCCGCGCCCGGCCTGACGCAGTACCCCAGGACCCTGTCTACCCCCCGTTACCCAACGTTGCGCGAGTCGCCTTGAGGTACGCCGACGAAGACGCCGATTGGCGGCGCTGGACCGACGCGAGTATCTGCGGCGCGCACTGTGTCCCACATTCGGGGGGCGCGTTGCCTTCTGGTTTACCTGTATGGAAACGCCTTTGAAGAAGCTGATTGACGAATTGGGGCGTCGGCGTGTTTTCAGGGTCGCCGGTGGCTACCTCGTGGGTGCGTGGATCGTGCTGCAGGTCGCGGCTACGCTCTTCCCGGCACTGCGGATGCCGCAATGGACCGTCACGCTGGTGGCGGTTGCCGTGGTTGTGGGATTC
>DATHUY010000079.1 GCA_035461765.1 Longimicrobiales bacterium | reverse complement strand
GGGCGACGCGCGGGGTGCACCGATTGGTGTTGCGGGTCTACGCAGCCCTGGTCGGTGACGGCCGCCTGGCGGCGGTATGTCGTCCAATATTCCACGCGCGGCACACCAGGAGAGCGACTGGACGCTTGACCGAGCCATGCGCCTTCAAGCTTCCGGACGCCCGGCTCTCGAGAACAACTGTGGAGTATTGGCTGCGTATTGCGCGGCGAATCGTCCACCGAACCGGCTGCCGCTCGGCCAATGGAGACTTGGAAGCACGGCCGCGGGAGCTGCGCGGCCTCCGCTTCGACAAACGCGGCGTCCGCTTCGACAAAACGCGTCGTCCGCTTCGACAAACGCGGCCTCCGCTTCGACAAACGCGTCGTCCGCATCGACCAAACGCGGCGTCCGCGTCGACCAGCGAGTCGACCGCGTCGACGCGTCCATTGCCGTCACGCCGACGACGCCGGCGGTTACCGTCCCCGACTTCTACTGCCGATCGGCTTCGCTCGGCGGCGGCATGGGCGGATCGACGATCGGAGCGCCCCAGGCGTCCCAGTTGACTGGTAGTCCCATCTGCGTGCGCATGCGTTCGGTCGCGAACATCTGGAACGGCTTACCGTACTTGCGGCTCAGATAGAAGTTGATCGCCTCGGCGACATAGCCGGACGCGGTGTAGCCGTGGAGGGAGTGAGCCAGGAACATGGTGACCGCGATCTCCGGCGGTGCGCCCGGCTCGCGGGCACCGGTGCCCACGAACCAGCCGTGATCGGGGCCGCTGGGCGCCTGAGCCGTTCCAGTCTTGCCGATGAAATCCCAGTCGGGCAGCCGGCTGCGTCCGGCGGTGCCGCCGGGCTGAACGACGCGGCGCATGCCGGCTTCGAGGTACCAGCGATCGCGCGGCGTGGTGTGAAACTCGGCGGTGTCAGGCGGGGCGCCGCTCTCCATGGCGAGGCGCGGCGCGGGCACCTTGCCGCTGGGCGCCGTGAGCGCAGCGTAGATGTGCGCGAGCTTGATGATGGTCATTGTCATGGGGCCCTGCCCGATGGCGAGCGACATCACCTCGTTCTCGGCAGGCCTGTAACCGCGCTCGCGCTCCCACCAGCCGATGTCCGGCCAGTTCGGGCTCCGCTCGTGCGGAACGTCGATGCCGGTTGGCTCGCCGAAGCCCAGGCGGGCGCCATGCTCGAGCATCCGGCGCAGGCCGATCCTGATGCCCAGCTGATAGAAGTAGACGTTGCAGGAGTTCTTGATCCCCTCGACCATGTTCTGTCTGCCGTGCACGCCGTGGCAGCGTGCGTAGCGGCCCTGGAAGCTCAGGCCACCGGTGCAGTTGACGAGGTACTCGTCGGGATCGATGACGCCGAGATCCAGCGCCATGCCGGCGACCGCGAGCTTCCACGTCGAGGCGGCCGGCTGCCCGGACGCGACCACGCGGTCGAGCAGCGGGATACGCGGGTCCTCGTTCAGGACCGCGAAGTTCGTGGTCGAGATCCCGCCGATGAACAGGTTCGGGTCATAGCTCGGGTTGCTGTAATACGCGAGTACTCCACCCGTCTGCGGGTCGAGGGCGACGATGGAGCCTTCCCATTCGCGCGGGAAGATCTTCGCGATGTACTCCTGCAGGTCCAGGTCGAGATAGAGGTGCAGGTCGCGGCCGGGGATCGGCGGCAGCCCGGTCTCCTCAGGCAGCCAGCGCTGGATGCGGCCGTTGGCGTCGACCTCCAGGTACCGCTTGCCCGGCACGCCGCCGAGCAGCTTCTCGTACTGCCGCTCGAGACCCGCCTTGCCGATGAAGCGGCCCGGCTCGTAGCCCTGGAACTCGGGCATCTCGAGCTCTTTCTGGCTGATCTCGCTGATGTATCCGATGAAATGTGCGATCGCCTCGCCCGCCGGATAGCGGCGCTTTGCGTAGGGATGGACGATCACGGACGGGAACAGGTGCCTGCGCTCGGCGAGCGATGCGACGGCCTGCTGCGAGGCGTCCTCGAGCAGCACCATCGGCAGATGCTTCTGCTGATTCCAGCGGCGACGCGCCCGCGTAAGGTTCGCCTCCGTCAGCCCCAGAATCGGCGTGAGACGCTCGATCTGCGCTTCCATGGAGTCGCCCGGCATTATCTGGATCTGGAAGCCGGGCACATTCTCGGCGACGACGCGGCCGTGACGGTCGTAGATCGTGCCGCGCGGGGCGGGGATGGACAGCTCGCGCAGGCGGAAGCCCTGCGCCTTCACCAGGTTCTCCTCGCCGCGCAGGACCTGCAGCCGGAAGAGCGCGGTCCCGAGGAACGCGACGACGGCGAAAAGGATGACGCGCGCGGCGCGGCTGCGCCTCACCCGCTGTGCCCTGGGGGTCGAGAGTCTGCCGGTTCGTTGCATGGTGCCCTGCCCGAGGTATTCGCTACCAGTACAGCACAATCAGCGTGAAGGTCCGCACGTCCCGGGCCGCGGCGCGCGCTCAGGGCTCAGGGAACGCGACGCCGCACTCCGGACACACGAAATCACGACCGCGCCTGCGCAGCTGAACCTGCTTCGTGTGGCGCGGGCAGTACGGCTCCTGACCCGTCTCCAGCTCCGCCGCGATCTTCGTCCGCTCCTCCATCGTTGCGGGCGGAATCTCGAACATTTTTCGCTGTGCGCAGCTCAGACACTCGAACCACACCTCGCCGGCGCCGTTCTCCATCGTGCTGATGCGCACGACTTCACTGAAGCCGCCGCAGCCGACCGGGCAGGGCACCATGTCACCCGCCAGGTAGTGCTTCAGCGGATCGGTCTTCTCGAGCGGTGGCGACGGGCGCACCATCTCGTCGCGCGTCTTGCGGCGCTTCAGGCGGCGTGGTCTGCCGGGCACGCCGAATACGCCCGCCCGGCGCATCTTCTCCAGGCGCGCGCGCTTCCGCTTCTTGCCCGTCTCCGATTCACCGGTGTCGAAGCGCGGCCCCTTCTTGCGGCCCTTGCGGGCTCCCCTGGTCGCCTTGGCCGGCCGGCCGGCCTTACCCTCCGCCGCCGGGGCTGCTGCGGCGCCGGACCCCTCGGCTGCGGGCGCGGTTTCCGCGGTCGTCGGTGCGCGGTCCGCCGCCTTTTTCCGCGGTGCCCGGACCTTCTTCTCCGCCGCCGGGGCCGCCGCAGCCGGTTCCGCAGCCGCCGTGGCGGCGGCCTTCGCGGGCGCTGCCTTCTTCGCCCGCGTCCGCTTCGCCGCGGCCTCCTTGCGGACGCGCTTTGCCGGGGCAGCCTTCGCGGCTCCCGCACGGCTGCGCGATGAGGCGGGACGGGTCGCCTTAGCAGCCTTCTTCGCCGGAGTCCGGGCAGCCTTCGAGGGGCGCTTCGTCGTCGTCTTCTTCGTTGCCTTCTTCGTCGTCTTTGCCGCGCCGCGACGTGCAGGCGCGCGACCCGTGCTCTTGCGCGACGTCTTTCTGGCCGCCTTACCCGCCGTCTTCCTTGCGGTCGCCTTGCCGGCCGAACGACGGGTGGTCCCGCCGGCTGCCTTCTTCGCCGGCGACTTCCGTCCTGTCGACTTCTTCGCCGCAGGCCGCCTGGCCGTCTTCTTTGCGGGCGCCTTGCGCGCCGACGTCTTCTTACCGGCCGCCTTCCTGGCGGGCGCCTTCTTCGCGGGCGTCTTGCGCGTGGACTTCTTCGCCCTGCCCTTCGCCTTCTTTGCCGTCGTCCTGCCGCCACTTCCCGCCGCAGACCGTCTGGCCGTCTTCGATGTCGCCTTCTTCACACTCTTCTTCCCCACCGACTTCTTCGTGGTTTTGCTCGCGCTGCGGCCGGTGCCGGCCTTTCGAGCCGACTTCCGGGCTCCGCCCGCGGACTTCTTTCCAGCTACGCTGCTCTTGACGGCAGCCCTGCGCGTCGCCGTCTTCTTCGTGCCGGCCTTCTTCGTGCCGGCCTTCTTCGTGCCGGCCTTCTTCGTGCCGGCCTTCTTCGTGCCGGCCTTCTTCGCACTGGCTTCCTTCGCGCCGGCTTTCCTTGCGGTCGGTCTGCGCGCTGCCGCCTTCCGCGCGGCGGGCTTCGCCTTCTTCGGGCGCGCCTTCTTCGCCGCAGGGGCGCGCACGGTCGCGACTCGCGCCCGGTGCGATCCCCTGGTTTCCGACTGCTCGGCCTGTCCAGCGTTCGACCTGGCCTCTGAGGCCATGCTCACCTCCCGGAATGCCGGCATGGGCAGCTGCCCGGCTGGTTTCGCTGATCAGCCGCGCTGAAGCACGTATGCCGCGTCCTGCAGCGACGTCTCGCCATCGACGCACACCGCGTAACGCCCCCCGCTCCAGATCGAGGCGGAGCCGTGCTCACCGCGCTTGTTTACCGCGTAGAACTCGACATTGAAATTCGGCCGGCCTCGCTCATCCAGCAGGCGCCGCTCGACCGTCCAGCTTACGATGCGACGACACGCCTCCAGACATGCGTCCGTCGGGCTCGCACCGCTGCGCATCGCCTCCACCACCACGTGCGATCCGCAGGTCTTGATCACCGCCTCGCCCCGCCCCGTGGCTCCGGCCGATCCGACGTCGTTGTCCGTGTACAGGCCTGCGCCGATGATCGGCGAATCGCCGACCCGGCCGGCCAGCTTGTAGAACAGGCCGCTCGTCGTGGTCACCCCGGAAATGCTGCCGTCACGGTCTACGGCGCTGCAGTGGATGGTCCCCATCGGCCGCACGCCGTCCCACGAGCCCAAAAGCTCGTCGCCCGGCGTGCGCGTACCGTCCCTCCGGCTCTGGCGGTCCGACGCGCCGCCGGGATCGCGGCTGAACCGGCCGACCGCCTCGCCCGACTCCGACGGCAGGAGCCAGTCATCGTCCGGGGAGAGTCGCGCACGCAACTCCAGCCAGCGCGCGCGGGATGCGTCCGTCAGGAGATCGTCGTCCGCGTCGAACCCCATCGCGCGGGCGAATCGGCGCGCCCCGTCCCCGACCAGCATCACGTGATCCGTGTACCGCATGACGGCCACTGCGACCAGCGACGGCGTCCGCACTCCCTCCAGCGACGCGACCGAGCCGGCGCCCCGCGTCGGACCGTGCATCACCGAAGCGTCCAGCTGCACCACGCCGTCCTCGTTCGGGAGGCCGCCGTACCCGACCGTCATGTCGGCCGGATCCTCCTCCACGATGTTCACGCCCCGGACAACAGCCTCGAGCGTATCACCACCCCCGTGGACCACCTCGATCGCCCGCGCCACGGCCGCCTGTCCGTTGCCGCTCGCGACGGCTACGGGCGTGACGCGCGCGCGATGCACTGCCGGCGCACCCACGGCGCCGGCAGCCTGCAGGCCGGGGGCGAAGGGGAACGCCCCCGCAGCCGCGGCGCCGATCCCGGCACCCGCTGCCTGCTTCACGAAGTCGCGGCGGGAGGTCATTGTGGGCTCCTGGGCGTCGAAACGTCCGGCGTTTCGCAAGGCACGAAGATAGTCGCGGACACCTGCCGGCGCCACAGAATCGTGTATTGGCCGTCCTATCATCAGGTCCGGCAATGACTTGGCCGGACGCACGCGCGGGGTCCGGTGGCGTACGACATCGGGGCTGCTACATCCTTGCCGCGCAACAACACACCGTACGCGGGCGGGAGGCCCAGACGGTCGAACTTGCGCCGCAAATCGGGGTCCCCCGCGAGAAGGCTTTTCCGGGCATCATTTTGCCGCGCAACGATACTCCCGGAGAAGACACCCATCGAACGCCGCCGCTCCTCGCCACGCAACGATTTTCCGACGGAGGCCGATATCCTCAGCAGTGGAACGCTGGTAAGTGCCCCGGCGGCATGACGCAGCTCCCCGCCCGGCCTTCACCCCCGGCAGCCCGGCGACCGAGTTCCGCGCTTCAGCGGCCGATCTGGTCCAGGCTGTATCGGGCCAGCTTCTCGTACAGCGTCGCGCGGGAAATGCCCAGTGTCCGCGCCGTCCGTGACCGATTGCCGCCATGGTGAGCGAGCACGCGCGCGATATGGCGACGCTCGACCTCCTGGAGGGACATGGTATCGAGAGTGCCCGGACCGGAGCCGGCACCGTTGCCGGCCATCTCCGGCGGGAGGTGCGCGGGCAGGATCTCCTCGGCGCCGGCGGCCAGCAGCAGGACGCGCTCGAGGACGTTGCGCATTTCCCGGATGTTGCCCGGCCAGGCGTACTGGACCAGGATCTCGAGCGCGTCAGTGGACAGGCGTGATGGACCGCGTCCGAGACGACGTCGCAGGTCGAGCAGGGTGCGGATGGCGAGGTCCGCGATCTCCTCGCGGCCGCGCTCGCGGAGCGGCGGCAGGCGAAGCGGGAGCACGTTGAGCCGATAGAACAGATCCTCGCGGAACCGACCGGCGCGTACACTGCGGTCGAGGTCCGCGTTGGTGGCGGCGATGAGGCGCACATCGACCTCGATCTCGCGGGTACCGCCGAGGCGGCGGAACCGCTGTCGTTCCAGGACCTTGAGCAGCTTGGGCTGGAGCTCGAGCGCGACGTCGCCGACTTCATCCAGGAAGAACGTGCCGCCATGCGCCAGCTCGAAGAGACCGCGCTTCTGCTCCCGGGCGTCGGTGAATGCCCCTTTCTCGTGTCCGAACATTTCGGAGTCGAGGAACGCCGCCGACAGACCGGCCCCGTTGATCTCGACGAACGGCTCACCGGCACGGGACGAGAGCGAGTGGAGCAGATGGGCGACGAATCCCTTGCCCGTCCCGGTCTCCCCGGACAGCAGCACGGTCGTGTCGCTGTTCGCCAGGACCTCGACCTGGCGCGCGAGCTCGCGCATGAGCGGCGTCCGACCGAGGCCTTCCGCCGATCCGGCGTCGCTCTGACGTTCCGCGAAGTAGCGGTTGCGCCGTCTCAGGTCGGCCTTTTCGAACGCGCGCTCGGACGCGACCTCGAGGTGCGCCAGCTCGACCGGCTTGGTCAGGAAATTCTCCGCGCCCAGCCGCATCGCCTCCACGGCCGTCTGCACGTCCGCCTGGCCGGTGAGCATGATCACGGTCGCATCCGGATCGCGTGCGCACACCACCTCCAGCAGATGCAGCCCGCTCATACCGGGCAGGCCGATGTCGAGCAGGACGAGATCGGCGCGGTCGCGTTCGTACAGCTCCAGGGCGCCGCTCGCCTCGGCCGCCCGCTGCACGGCCCAGCCCTTCTTCTCGAAGAAGCTCCCGAGCATGCGCAGTACCTCTGCGTCATCATCGACCAGCAGGATGGTCCGCGTCACGAGTCGGCAGCCTCGCTCGCGGCCGCATCGTCGCGGTTCGATGTCGCGAGCGGCACGAGCAGCACGCGCGTGACCCGCCGCTCCTCGACTTCCTGGACGCGCAGCTCACGCGCGCCGGGGATCGCGACCATGTCGCCCGCCACCGGTACACGGCCCAGCTCACCGAAGATGAAGCCCCCGATCGTGTCGTAGTCCTGTTCCGGCAGTGACAGGCCGAAGTGCTCGTTCACGTCGAAGATGCTGGCGCTGCCATCGATCAGCACGTCGCCCGACTCGGTGACCTCGAAGTCGGTTTCCTCCTCCGGGACATCATGCTCGTCGTAAATGTCGCCGACGATCTCCTCGAGCATGTCCTCGAGCGTCACCAGGCCGTCCGTGCCGCCGAATTCGTCCAGCACGATCGCCATGTGCACGCTCTTCGTACGCAGCTCCGGCAGCAGCTCGCCGATCCGCTTCGTGTCCGGCACGAAGTACGGCTCGCGCACGACCTTCGTCAGGTCGAAGTCCTCGGCGGCGGCGCTGTCCATCGTCAGCTGCGTGAGCAGGTCCTTCACGAGCAGGATGCCGATGATGTCATCGATCGATTCCGCGTACACCGGCATCCGGGAATGGCCTTCCTCCATCGCGAGCGCCAGTGTGTCGGCCAGCGTCGCGGTGACCGGCAGTGCGATGATGTCGCGGCGGGGCGTCATGACCTCCCTGGCCAAGGTGTCGCGGAACTGGATCACGCCCAGCAGCATCTGCTCCTGGTCGGATTCCGCCGACCCCTCCTGGTGACTCTGCTCCACCAGGTGCCTGATCTCATCGCGCGTGTCCGCCATCGACGGCAGCTCGCTCGGCCGCCCACCCATCAGACGCACGACCGCGCTCGCCGAGAAGGAAGCGAGCCGGATCAGCGGCGAGAGCACGATGCCGAACCACTGCGTCGGACGGGTCGTCCGGAAAGCGATGCGCTCCGGATCCTGTGTCGCGAGCAGCTTCGGCACCTGCTCGCCGAGCACGACATGGATGAACACCACGATCACGAGCGTAACGGCCGCTGCCAGAACGTGGCTCAGCGGCGCTTCACCCCGCAGCCCGGTGACGCCCCACGCAGCGATCCGGGGATGGACGACGTCGTAGACGGCGCTCTGCGCGATCCAGCCGATGGCGATCGTGGCCAGCACGATGCCCAGCTGGGCAGCGGCGATGACGTTTTCGGGCGACTCCATCGCCGCGAGCACCCGCCGGGCACCGCGATGCCCCGAGCGCGCGAGCGGCTCGACCCGCGAACGGCGCGATGAGATCAGCGCGAATTCTGCCGCGACGAAAAAGGCGTTGATGGCGATCAGCGCCAGCACGGCGAACAGTTTCAGAGTTGTACTGGCGGGGTCCATGGCAGGGTTTCAGAGTCGCGTGCGACCGCCCGGCCGGGCAGCCGCACGCAGCGGCTCACGCCGCGTTCGCGTCCTCGTGCGCGAGGGCCGTGTGCTCCCGCCCGTGCGGGATGACCGGCTGACAGAACCGCAGCCCGGCCTCGCGAAGCTGCGACAGCTCCGGCGCGCCAAGCTCCGGGTGGCGCTCTCTCATGAAGCCGAGCGTCTCCTCCATCCATTCCAGCTGCTCATCGCGCTCTGCGCCGAGCACTCCGCACTGGCGGATTGCGCTGAACAGCTCATCGCGCGCACGATCGAGTACTGTCGGTGGGGCTGCGTTGTTACGGGGGGCGGTACGACTCTTCCGATTCTCACGCTTCTTGCGCGCCAACGGGCGTCCTCCTTCCATGCTTCCGTTACACCTTTCTATGGGGTTCATGCGGCCGCGGCCGCTGATAAGCATTACAGCCAGTAAGTATAGCCCTGAGGGGCGTGGAGTCCAAGCCTTTCGCATGGTGTGGCCGCGGACCTGCGTACTGCCACCGCGGAAAGGAGATGCTGTGGAACGGCCCGAAATGAGGCAGACCCGGATCGGCGAGTTCAGGATACAGTCGGAGCACCTGGGTGCAGGGCCACCTGTGGTCCTGCTGCACGGGCTCTCCGGCTCGTGCCGGTGGTGGCGCTTTACGACGCCAGCGCTGGCGCGACGCTACTCGGTACACGTGCCGGAGCTGGTCGGATTCGGCGGCAGCCGACGGCCGGGCCGGCAGCCGGATGTACCCGAGCTGGCGGACGTGATGGCGCAGTGGCTGGTGGAGATGGGACTGACGGACATCGCACTGGTCGGCCACTCGATGGGCGGGCAGATCGCGCTGCACATCGCCGCCCAGCACCACATGCCCGACCGGCTCGTGCTCGTGAGCGCTTCCGGCCTGCCACGCGAATGGTCGCTGCGCGACGCCGGCCGGTTCGTCGCCCGGGCGCTGCCGCCGCGCAGCTGGGGCAAGCCCGCATTCGTGCCGACGATCGCCGCGGACGCCCTGCGCGCGGGACCGCGCGCGCTTCTGCTCGCGGCGCGACACCTCCTCGGCGACGACGTCACGCCCCTCCTGCCCCTGATCTCCTGCCCGACCCTGCTCATCTGGGGTGAGCTGGACCCGGTCGTACCGCTGAAGCACGGGCGCGCCATGTTCGAGCGGATCGCGGGCGCCCGCCTGGTCGTGCTGCGCGACGCGGCCCACAACCCGATGGCGGACCGGCCGGTGGAGTTCAACCGCGTGCTGCTGGAGTTTCTCGACGCGTGAGTGCCCGGCGCGGTCTCGTGGAATTCAGTGGTGGCGTCGCATCCTACCGGGAGGCTGGTTCTGGCATCACCGCGATAGTGACCGCGGGACTCGGCCTGACGAGCCGGTTCTACAAGGAGAGTTACGCGGCGTTCGCCGCGGCCGGGATCCATCTGATCGTGCCCGACCTGCCCGGCTGGGGTGAGACCCCGGGGCCGCACACCGGGCTCCGCCCTGCCGACAGCGCCGCGTTCCTGATCGAGCTCGCACGGGCGCTCGGGATCCGGCGGGCGGTATTCATCGGTCACAGTCTGGGCGCGCAGGCGATTGTGCAGGTCGCCGAGCGGCGGCCGGACCTCGCCGCGGCCCTGGTGCTCGTGGGACCGACCGGGGCACCCGGCCGTTTCGAGCTGCTTCGTCAGGCCTGGGGACTCGCAGTGGAAGCGAGGCGGACGTCCGCTTCGGTCATTGCCGCAGTCGCACGGGAGTATGTCAGTGCGTCGCCAGCACGCTACATCGGCACGTGGCTGCGCCACAGCCGCGACGAGCTGCCGGCGCGCCTGCCCCGTATCCAGTGTCCCGCCCTCATCCTGGCCGGCGACGCCGACCCCGTCTGCCGCCCCGAGTTCATTGAACTGCTGCGGCACCGCATGCCGCACGCGGCGGTCGAGTGGGTCCGCGGCGGGACCCACGCACTGCCGCGCGGACACGCGGAGGAGTTCAACCGGAGGGTGATACGCTTCATCCGTGACAGCGTCGCCCCTTAGTCCGGGTTCTGATCACCCGCTAGCGCCGACGCAGCTCGATGCGGCCGTTCGTCGTATCGAGCAACAGTGTGCGGCCGCCGGAGCCGACCGTACCCGAGAGGCTGCGGTTCATGAAGCGGCCGCGCACCTCGAGCGGGAAGTCCGTCTCGATGCTGCCGGTCACGGTTTCCGCATTGACGCGCGCATTCAGATCGGTCGTGAACGCAACGACCACCGAGCCGTTCGTCGACGTGAACGCGATCTCATCGTCCCAGTCCGAGCGGCCGAGCGTCGCATCGATGCTCCCGTTGATCGTCGCAGCCTGCGCCAGACCACTCGTTTCGATCTCGATGCCGCCGTTCACCGTATGGGCGATCGTGGTGCCAGTCAGCCCGGTCGCCTCGATGCCGCCGTTCACCGTGCGCGCGGTCAGGTTCACACCGCGCGGCACCTGTACTTCCCACTCGACGCTGACATCGTTGTTCTGAACGCTGTTGCGCCCGCCCGCGCCGACTGCACACTCGTTCGGCTCCCGATTCGGCCGGTGCGGATAGACCGCACAGATCGTGATGCCGCCGGCGTGCTCCAGCACGACCATTCTGACATCCTCCGGATTGTCGCGACGTGACTTCTTCGTGACATGGACACGCACTTCGCTGCCGCTCGCGGCGACGGCGCGAATCGGGCCGTTGACCCCCTTCACCTCGATCGTGCGGCCGGGTGCGACCGTGCCATTCCACGACCATTCCTGCTGTGCCGCCGCCGGTGTCGCGATCAGGACGAGCGCGGCGGCGGACAGTGCAATGCGATTCATATTCATTGGGTCCTCGAACGTGTATCGTGAAATCGTTCAGCGGCCGCGTGGCCGCACCAGATGGATCGTGCCGTTGTACGACTCCAGGTCGATGCGGGCGCTGCCGCTACCGAGCGTGAAACCGTGCTCGCCCTCGCGGGCGCCATCGACGCGGACGGGAAAATCGCTCTCGACCCGGCCGTTCCGCGCCTCGATCCCGACACGGGCGTTGGCTCGCTCCGGGATACCCATGGTGATGCGGCCGTTGTGCGTGCCGAGGAAGTAGTCGCCGTCATCGTGGACCGTGCCGAAGTACTCCACCAGCCCGTTGACCGTCGACGCATCGACCGCGCTCGAGTCGACGTTCCGCATCACAATGCTGCCATTGACCGTACTCGCATCGATGTCACCGCGACTGCCGCTGATGCTGATCGCCTGATTCACCGTGCTGACGGAAATGTCGCCGCGCACATTCTCCACCGTCACCCCGCCCGAAACGGACTCGATCTCGACGTGACCGGTGACATCACGCACGACGATCGCGCCATGCGCATTCTCGAGTGTGGCCGAGCCGCGCAGCCCCGTGACCGTGATCTGGAGGCTCATGCCCTCGATGTCGAGCTGGTAATTGCGCGGCACGGTCACCTGGAATGTCACGGCCTGCGGCATGCCGCGATGCCGTGCGTCGATGCTCACTTCCGATCCGCTGCGCTCGAGCTCAATGACCGTGCTGCCGGCATGACGCGCCCGCACCCGCATCGCGTCGCGGTCCCATGTGTCGATCGTCACGGAGCCATTGACGGCCTCGAGGCGCAGCTCTCCGCCCGGCCGGACCGCGAACGTCGTGTCCATCTGCTGTTGTGATGCCGCCAGGGCGAGTACGCCCGCTGCCATCAGTGTCGTGATCATGCTTCCTCTATGTCAGCTCCGGACACGGGCACCGGCCGCGCGTCGCAGTGCATCGTTTTCAGCTCCGGACGCGCTGCACACCAGCCGCGCGTCGCAATACAGCGATTTTCTTCTGCATCGTGTTGTCCAGCTGGCGGTGCAGATACGGGTTGCCGGGGTCGGCGGCGAGCGCGGTGCGCGCGTCCTCGATGGCCCGGTCGATCGACTCGAGTGAGCGTTCGATCACATCCACCGTCGCCGGGTCCAGGCGCGCACGGTTCTCTTCGAGCGCACGCTCCAGGTCCGCAACGTCCGCCTCGTACTCCGGCGCCGGCGCGGGCAGAGCCGTGAGCTGCGTGCTGCGCGGCTCCTCGCTCGCGCTCTGAATGATCGTGCCCGTCGCGACCGGCTGAGCCTGCGGGCCGTTTCCGATCAGCCACACGGCCGCGCCGGACAGCGACATGAGCAGGACGGCGGCAGCGGCGAGCTGGGGCGCCGAGAAGCTGAACCGTCGCGCGAGACGTGACCGCACCCCCCGGTCGCGCAGCGGGGTCACGGCCGACATGCGAGCGATGTCCGAGCTCGCGAGCGGCGCACCGGTCGCCCCGCCGGTTCCCAGCTGCGACGCGATTGCGGGCCACAGATCCCGTGCCGGCTCCAGTACCGGCGCCTCGCGCGCCGCCGCAACGACACTGCGCAGCTCCCGTGCGACGCGACGGCACTCCCCGCACTCCTCGAGGTGAGCGCTCAGCGCCTGCTCGCCGGACGCGTCCAGCGCACCGTCGATGGAATCCGATATTCTTTCAATCCATGGGCCGTGCATGCTGACCCTCCTCATCCGAGATACTGGCGCAGGCTCATCCGCGCGCGGTGGAGCTGCGATTTAGAGGTGCCGGCCGTCACTTCGAGCATGCCGGCGATCTCTTCGTGCGTGTAGCCTTCTATGTCGTGCAGCACGAACACGTCGCGGGCCCCCCGCGGCAGTGTCCGGATCGCCGCATCCACATCCATCCGCAGGTCCGGGCGGTCACCGCGCCCGGCCAGCGGAATCACGTCGACATCCCCCTCGATCCGGCTGCGCCGGGCCGCGAACGTCTGTCGTTTCGCGAGCACGAGGTTCACCGCCAGACGGTAGAGCCACGTGCCGAACGCCGAGTCGCCGCGGAACAGCGAGAGCTTCTGCCAGGCCCGGATGAAGACATCCTGCGTCAGGTCATCCGCTTCTTCCGGCGACAGCATCCTGCTGCAGAGCGAGTGGACGCGCCCCGCGTGGCGGCGATAGACCCGCTCGAACGCAGCGGTATCCCCGTCCTGCGCCCGGCGGACGTCCTCGCGGTCAAGTTCCGCGACGCCTGCAATCGTCTGCTCAGTCAGTGTAGCTGCTCCCAACGTCGTCCCCCGATCGATTCTGCAGCCTTAGATAAAGGGACGGGCGGAATGGTTGGAACGGGGGTGGTGATGTCACTCAACGCTCGATGGAGTGCCCGCCTTCGTCAACAGGGACGTGGCGGTCGCCGGCAGGGCGCTGATATCCAGGCGGGGCGCCGGATCCAGATGGGGCGCTGGCATCCAGCCGGACCAGGCACCACTTTCTCCGGATGGCCCGAATGGACATGCCGGCTTCCCCGCAGTTGGCCGGGGCACTGCCGGCGGGGACGCCGGTATGGCTCCCCGGCGTAGTTTGCAGAAGGGGTGCCGGGTGCGACTGGAGGTGACGTGCGGCTGATACAGGTAGATGCATTCACGGCAGAGCCGTTCCGCGGCAATCCCGCCGCCGTCTGCATCCTCGACGCGCCACGCGACGGCGACTGGATGGCGGCCGTTGCGCGGGAGATGAACCTGTCGGAGACGGCATTCCTGGAGCGGCGCGACGAGGGCTGGAGGCTGCGCTGGTTCACACCTGCGGTGGAGGTCGACCTGTGCGGCCACGCCACGCTCGCAAGCGCCCACGTCCTGTGGGAGTTGGAGCTGGCGGCGGCGAACGAGACGCTCCGGTTTCACACGCGCAGTGGCGTGCTGACCGCACGGCGGGCCGGGGATCTCATCGTGCTCGACTTCCCCGCGGAGCCTGCGACTACCGTTCCGTGGGTGGTGCCTCTGCTCGAAGCGCTGCAGGTCGCCGCGCCGGTCGCATTCGCGCGCAATCGCGTCGACTATCTGGTCGAGGTCGCGGATGCCGCCCAGGTACGTGCGCTGCGACCGGACATGGCACGACTGGCCACCGTGCCGACGCGCGGCGTGATCGTAACGGCGCGCTCCGACACCGACGAGTTTGACTTCGTATCGCGCTGGTTCGGCCCGCGCTCGGGCGTGGATGAGGATCCGGTGACCGGGTCCGCACACTGCTGTCTGGGACCGTGGTGGGCGGAGCGGCTCGGTCGTAACGAGCTGCGTGGCGTGCAGCTGTCCGCGCGCACCGGTGTGGTCGGCGTGCGCGTGCTCGACGAGCGCGTGGAGCTGACCGGGCACGCGGTGACCGTGCTGCGCGGTGAGCTCGTGGCATGAGCAGGCCCCGGCGACCGGCGCGTTCAGTGCGTACGCCCGGCAGGGACCTCTGAACCCGAACGTATCGACTTCATTCCGGAGCGGAATCATGGGCAGGATCGAAAAAACGGACGACGACTGGCGTCGCGAGCTGACGCCGGAGCAGTATCGCATCATGCGGCAGAAGGGCACGGAGCCGCCGTTCACCGGTGAGTACGTGAATGAGAAAACCCCAGGCGTGTATCGCTGTGCCGCGTGCGGCACGCCGCTCTTCAGATCGGACACGAAGTACGACTCCGGCTCCGGCTGGCCGAGCTTCTATGCGCCGATCGACGAAACGAACGTGGACACGGAAGAGGATCGCAGCCACGGCATGCGGCGCACGGAAGTGATGTGCGCGACGTGCGAGGCGCATCTCGGCCACGTCTTCCCCGACGGCCCCGGCCCGACGGGGCTGCGCTACTGCGTCAATTCCGCATCACTCACGCTGGATCCGGAAACGAAAGGCGAGAAATGACGAACCGGGGGATGGGGTGGGATGGAGGGCTGCGCCGGCTGGCGGTGCTGGCCATGTGCGCGACTGCGGGTGCTGCACCGCTCGCCGCGCAGGGCTCGGCGGCGGCCGATCCAGTGGCTGCGCTCAGGACCGCGCCCGAGAGCACGGACTACCAGGAAACGACACGTTACGCGGACGTCGTCACATGGATGAAGACGGTTGCAGCGGCGTCGCCGGTGATTCAGCTCGACACGTTCGGCTACACGCTCGAGGGTCGTGCACTGCCCCTCGCCGTCGTCGGCCGACTGCCCGACTCGAGTCCGGAGGCCGTGCGCGCGAGCGGAAAGACCGTCCTGTATCTGCAGGGCAACATCCACGCGGGGGAAGTGGAGGGCAAGGAATCGCTGCTCATGCTGTTGCGTGAGATCGCTCAGGGTCGCCACCAGCAGCTGCTGGACTCGCTCGTGCTCCTCATCGCGCCGATCTACAACGCGGACGGCAACGAGCGCGTGCTGCTGACGAACCGGCCTGCCCAGCACGGCCCGGTCGGCGGGATGGGTCAGCGGCCGAACGCGCAGGGCTACGACCTCAACCGCGACCACATGAAGCTCGACTCGCCGGAAGCGCGCTCCCTCGTGCAGATGCTGACGCGCTACGATCCGCACGTCGGCGTCGATCTGCACACGACGAACGGGACGCGCCACGCGTACTATCTCACGTACTCGCCGCCACTCCATCCGAACACGCATCCGGTCATCATCTCTCTGCTGCGGGAGGACTGGCTGCCGCAGGCCACACGCAACGTGCGCGAGAAGCATGGCTGGGACTTCTACTATTACGGGAACCTGCAGGGTCAGGGCGACGAGCGCGGCTGGTACACGTTCGATCACCGCCCCCGCTTCAACAATAATTACGTCGGTTTGCGTAACCGCATCGCGATCCTGAGCGAGGCCTACTCGTACGCGACATTCCAGGACCGCATCACTGCCACCAGCCGGTTCCTCGGTGAGATCCTCGATTACGCCCACGCGAACGCAGCACGCATTCGCACGACCGTCGCGGATGCCTCCAGTGCTCCGGTGATCGGTGAGCGGCTCGCGCTCCGCGCCACGTACGAACGGTCGGCGGAGCCCGTCGAGATCCTGATGGGTGACGTGGTGCAGGAGCGGAATCCGTACAGCGGCGCGACGATCCTGCGGCGCACGGATACGCGGCGGCCGGAGCGCATGCCCGAGTACGGCACGTTTGCGGCGACCGAGTCCGAGGTGGCGCCTGCGACGTACATCCTGCTCGAGGCGCCGGCCCCGGTGCTCGCAAACCTGGACGCGCACGGCGTTCAGTGGCGGCGCCTCGGTGAGCAGCGAGAGATCCGCGGCGAGACGTTCCGCGTCGATTCCACGACAACGGCGGCGCGCGAGTTCCAGGGCCATAGCGAACGTACGGTGCACGGCGCGTGGACTGTCGCCACGGTCCCCGCAGGTACCGATGCGGTTGTCGTGTCGATGGACCAGCCGCTCGCGCGCCTGATCTTCACTCTGCTCGAGCCGCGCTCCGATGACGGCCTGGTGAACTGGAACTACTTCGATCGATCCATCGAGGACGGGAACGGGGTGCCGATCGTTCGCGTGCACGAGCGGGTGCCGTGACCTGGGGCAGAATCAAGCGCAACAAGCAGTAGCACCACAGAGCACACGGAGCACACAGAGACGAATGATCGAACCGCGCACGGCACCTGCGCTGCAAGTGATCCTCTGTGTGCTCTGTGTGCTCAGTGGTGAATACGGCCGTTCCTCAGTCTCGCAGGATCTCCTCGAAGAACGCGATCACGCGCGGGTCATCGCTCTGCCCCAGCCAGAACATGGCGTTCCTGCGGAGCTCGGGCTCCGCGTTCGTGCGTGCGATCGCCATCAGCGCATCGAGAGTATCATCGGACCGGATCTGTGACAGTGCGAACACAGCCTGCTTTCGCACCTCGATCTCGTCCGAGTCGTCCCCGACGATGGACGTGAGACCCTCCGTCGCCCGGTCACCGGCGGCCTGAGCGAGCCAGAACACGGCGCTCTTGCGGGCGCTCGAAGGCAGGTCACGCATACGTGCCACGCGCAGCAGGCCGGGCCAGCTCTCCGCATTGGCGAGCACGGCCGCGAACACCAGGCGGTCGCTTGCACGCGATTCCGCCGCTGTGAGCACATCGCCGGACAGAAGGAACGTCACGGCGGCCTCCGGGTCGACCACGCCCAGATCCGTGCCGCCGGTACGCGGGTCGCCGCCCACACGTGCACGTGCATCCGTGATCCGATTCCCCGACCGCCTGATCTCCATCTGCACAGGCCCCTCGGTGCATTCTTCCTTCCACCCGGAGTACGTGCGCCCGCGCACCATCACGGCGTCGTCCGAGTCACGGCGCATGCTGATGTTCTCTCCGTTCCCACACACACCCGGGCGGGACTCGAAGGTGAAGCGCACCGTCGCATCGGCAGGCGCGGCGTTCACACGCGCTGCCAGGCTCTGCGCGGCGGCGGGGACCGGCGCGAGCATCGCCGCGCCGGCCAGCAGTATCATCATTCCATGTCGCATGATCACCTCACCCGCTGATCAGTTCGCCGAGGAACCGCACTGCACGCGGATCCTTGCTCTGGCCGAGCCAGAATATCGCCGTCTTGCGCAGCTCGACGTCACGTTCCGTGCGTGCGATCTCGATGAGCCGCTCCACGGCCGCCGGCTCGTTCCTCTGTGAGATCGCGAAAATGATCGACTCGCGCATCTCCCGGTCGGGCACGGAGCTGTAGAGCTCGCCCAGCCGGTTCAGCGGCAGTGCCCGCTTCTGACCCGCCCAGAACAGCGCGCTCTTCCGCATTTCCACAGGCTCCCGGGCGTTCATGGCGATCTCGAGCAGGAAGTCTGCGTTGTTTACATCGTTGTTCTGTGACAGCGCGAACAGGACGGCCTCCTTCAGTTCTTCGTCGTTCACGGAGCCGTAAAGCTCGCGCATGAACGTGTTCACATCGGAGCCGCGGCTCTGGCCGAGCCAGAAGATCGCGTTCTTGCGTGCCTCGGTCGGTGCATTGCTGCGCCTGGCAATGTCGCGAAGCATCTGCGCCGCGCGTGCACTCCTGTGCTGCGACACCGCAAACACGGCCTGCTCCATCAGCTTCTCGTCCGTCGCCGTACGCAGGATTTCCTCGATCGCCACGAGCGACTTCTCCGAATTCACCTGCGAGAGCCAGAACACCGCCTGCTCGCGCACCTTCGGATCGGGATCGTTCCGCGCGGCATCGAGCAGCAGGTCTTCGGCCTCGCTCGAGCCCTTCTGTGAGATGATGAACACAGCCTTCTCGCGGAGCGGTGCATTGCACGCGTTGCGGTTCGCCATCACCTGCTTCAACAGAGGCATTGCCTGCGCCGACGACATCGTGATGAGCGATTCCACTACTGTGACGCGCGTCTCCTGGTCCGGACACTGCTGACCCGAAGGCGCGGCTGCACGTCGCGCCTGCTCCGCCTGACGCGTTGCGGCTGCAGGATCGCCGGTGCCTGCCAGATCCCCCGTGATTCGCGTCTGAAGTCGCTCGACTTCCACCATGTTCTCGAACCGTGGATACGTGCGACGGAGTCCCTCGAGCGTGGCGAGCGCACTGCGCAGCTCCGACGCGCCGCCGACGCGGTGACGGGCATACGCCTCCCAGTAGTATGCGTGGGACCGATACGACGAGCTGGCGAAGCGCCGCTCCGTGCGCAGCCGGCGGTAGAGCTCGGCGGCACGCCGGGGATCGCCGTCGTCGAGCGCTTCTCGCGCGGCACGCCACAGCGAGTCTGCCGGATCCTGCGGCAGCCAGCCCTCCGGCGGCAGGCGCCTTTCGACATCGCGCAGGCGGCCCAGCGCCGAGAGTCCTTCGAATGCATCGAGAGGACCGAGCGTCGGAATGGCCTCGAGTGCCTCGAGCGACGCCAGCGCCTCCAGCGATGCGAAGGCGACCCGCGCGGGGAGGACCTCGACCGCCGGGAGCGCCGCGATCGCGGGAAGTGACACCGGTGTCGGCAGCGGAGCCGGCGCCGGTGCGGGGACCGGAACCTGGTACGGTGCGGCGCTCGCAACGGCGAGCGCCAGAACGATTGCGTGCATGACTCTATTCTCCATCAGGTGCCCACGAGCCGGGGGCCCGCAGTGGCGGCGCGCAGTCGCAGCAGCACGTCGCTCTGGTTGATTCCATCGTGGATGAGCTCGACT
>DATHUY010000078.1 GCA_035461765.1 Longimicrobiales bacterium | reverse complement strand
GCTGCGTCCGATCATCGAGGCCGAGGCCGAGCGCGCGGGCGCGTTCTGGGTCACGGAGCGGTGGCTCGGCGGGATGCTGACGAACTTCACGACGATCAAGAAGCAGATCCGCCGGCTGAAGGAGCTGGATCGCGGCCTCGAAGAGGGCGCGTACGAGTTCTACACGAAGAAGGAGCAGCTGCTGCTCCAGCGCGAGCGGGACAAGCTGGCGAAGTACATGGGCGGCGTGAAGGAGATGGGCCGCCTGCCGGGCGCGCTGTTCGTGGTGGACGCGAAGAAGGAGCTGATCGCGGTCAAGGAAGCCCGCAAGCTGGGCATCCCGGTCATTGCGATCGCGGACACGAACGCGGATCCGGACCTGATCGACTACGCCGTGCCGGGCAACGACGACGCGATTCGCTCCGTGCAGCTGATTGCCGGTGCGATCGCGGACGCGATCGAGCAGGGCCGTCGTGAGCTGCCGCCGGAAGCGCGCCGCCGTGCAGACGAGGTCGAAGCGGTTACGTACTCCTCGGAGGGCGGACTGGCGCAGGACACGTCGGCGCAGGATGGCGACAAGGGCAAGCGGCGCCGGCCGCGCCGCAAGCGCCGTCCGCGTCCGGAGGTGATCGCAAATCTGCGCGTCCCGGGCGAAGTGGAGCCGGAGAGCGACGAGGGCGACTCCGACTCGGACGAGGCGTAGCTGCACAAGGCCGCATGGCGGATCGCCGTGCGGCCGGACCGTTCGCTCGGCGTGACATCTGAAAGCGCTGCAGCGCTGCACCTGTGCGGCAGCCCTGCGGCGCTTTTCTGCAGACAGGAACCAGGCCACACAGGATCCGGCAGGATCTGATCATTTTAGGGAGACGGTACATGGCGATCAGTGCGCAACAGGTGAAGGAGCTCCGCGAGCGGACGGGCGCGGGGATGATGGAGTGCAAGAAGGCGCTGGAAGAGGCGAACGGCAACATGGAAGCGGCGATCGACCTGCTGCGCGCACGCGGTGCGGCGAAGGCGGCCAAGCGCGCGGAGCGTGAGACGCGCGAGGGCACGATCGGCAGCTACGTGCACACCAATGGCAAGATCGGCGTGCTGGTCGAGGTGCAGTGTGAGACGGACTTCGTGTCGCGCAACGAGACGTTCCAGCAGCTGGCTCGTGACCTTGCGATGCACATTGCGGCGGCCGCCCCGCTGGCACTCGATGCCGAAGGTATCCCGGCGGACGTCGTGGAACGCGAGCGCGGCGTCTATCTCGAGCAGGTGAAGCAGGAAGGCAAGCCCGAGAAGATGCAGGAGAAGATCGTAGAGGGTAAACTGCGCAAGTTCTACCAGGAATCGACGCTGATGGACCAGATCTTCGTCAAGGATCCGGCAGGCAAGCAGACGATCCAGCAGCTGATCGAGGAGGCGTCGGCCAAGACGGGTGAGCGGGTCGTCGTGCGACGTTTCGTCCGTTACCAGCTGGGCGAGTAGATCGCCCGGTGATGACGGCCAATGACCTGAAGTACAAGCGTGTCGTACTGAAGCTGTCGGGTGAGGCACTGGCGGGCGAGCAGGGCTTCGGTATCTCGCCGCCCGTCGTCGACCGGTTGACCGACGAGATCCAGTCGCTGCACGGCCTCGGCGTCGACATCGGGCTCGTGATCGGCGGCGGCAACATTGTGCGCGGCACGCAGGCGAGTCAGCAGGGGATGGACCGCGTGAGTGCCGATTACATGGGCATGCTCGCGACGATCATCAACGCGCTGGCGCTGCAGGACCTGCTCGACCGCAAGGGCGTGGAGACGCGCGTCATGACGGCCATCCGGATGGAGGCGCTTGCCGAACCCTACATCCGTCGCCGCGCACTGCGGCACCTCGAGAAGCGCCGCGTCGTCATCTTCGCGGGCGGTACCGGCAATCCGTATTTCTCGACGGACACGGCCGCGGTGCTGCGCGCGATCGAAATCCATGCCGACCTGCTCATCAAGGCGACAAAGGTCAACGGCATCTACTCGGCGGATCCCGAGAAGGACCCGAACGCCGAGTTCATACCGCGGCTCACGTTCCACGATGTCCTGACCCGAGACCTGAAGGTCATGGACGCGGCCGCGGTGTCGCTGTGCCGCGAGAACCGGCTGCCGATCATCGTCCTGAACATTGGCGAGCGCGGAGCGGTCGCGGCCGCGCTACGCGGCGAAACACGCGGCACGCTGGTCTCCGGCTGACGCGCCCCTGCAGCGTCGCCCGGTGCCAGACCAGCGGCGGTCCATGTCCGCGTCCAGCGGCCGCGCACGCCCGCGATGGCATTGCCGCTGGTACGGGACGGGGTTGGGGCGTATTTTCGTTCGTTGCGTGCCCGCGGGGGTGCGCCGCGGAAAATGACAACAGGCAGACGGTGGAGGGGATGAATGCCAACGTACCGTGAGGCGCAGGCGCAGATGGACCGGTCCATCGAGGCGCTGCGTCGGGAATTCTCGTCCGTTCGGACGGGCAAGGCGAGTCCGGCGCTGCTGGACACGGTGCGCGTTGATGCCTATGGCTCGAAGATGATGCTGAACCAGGTCGCATCAGTGAGCACGCCGGAGCCGCGGATGCTGATCGTTCAGCCGTGGGACAAGGGGCTGATGGGCGAGATCGAGAAGGCCATTCGCAACTCGGAGCTCGGGCTGAACCCGGCCAATGATGGCAACATCATCCGTGTCCCGGTGCCCGCCCTCAACGAGGAGCGCCGTCGCGAGATGGTGAAGATGCTGCACAAGATCGCCGAGGAGGGGCGCGTGGCCATTCGTCATGCCCGCCAGGAGGCTAACAAGGAAATCAAGCGATTGCAGTCCGATGGCCAGATGAGTGAGGACGACGCGCGGCGCGAGACGGACCGTATCCAGAAGCTCACGGACGAGCATATCACGAAGATCGACCACCTCCTCAAGGCCAAGGAGGAGGAGGTGATGGAGGTCTGAGGTTGGAAGCGAGCGCCGGCGACGCCTTTCGTCGTCACACTCCCCCGGTCGACCTGCTCCAGGCGATCAAAGTGGGCGGGCGTCTGCCCGCCCACGTTGCCGTCATCATGGATGGCAATGGCCGCTGGGCGCGCGGACGGGGCCTGCCGCGTTTCCGCGGTCATTCCGCGGGCATCAAGTCCGTGCGTGATACGATCGAGGGTGCGATCGAGGCGGGCATCGAGGTCCTGACTCTGTTCACGTTCTCGCAGGAGAACTGGAGTCGGCCGGCGGCGGAGGTCGACGCGCTGATGAAGCTGCTGCGTCGGTTCGCGAAACAGGAGCGCGAGGAGCTCAAGCGCCAGGGCGTGGAAGTCCATGTGCTGGGCGATCTCGACCGCCTCGCGCCGGCTCCGCGCCGTGCCGTTGACGAGATCGAGCGGCACACCGCGGGCGGCCGCACACTGCGTCTCAACCTGATGATATCGTATGGCGGCCGCGCAGAGATCACTCGCGCCGCGCGCCGTCTCGCGGAACGCGTCGAGCGCGGCGAGCTGCATCCGGCCGAGATCGATGAGAACATGTTTGCAAGTGAGCTCTTCACGGCGGACATCCCCGACCCGGACCTGCTGATCCGGACGTCCGGCGAGCAGCGGATCAGCAATTTCCTGCTCTGGCAGCTGGCGTATACGGAGATGTTCGTCACATCCGTGCTGTGGCCGGACTTCCGGCGGCAGCATCTCTTCGAAGCGATCTACGACTATCAGAAACGGGAACGCCGCTTCGGTCGCGTAACCGCCGGCTGACCGCATGGCGAGCGAGCTGACCAGGCGCGTGGCCGTTTCGGCCGTCGGCATACCCCTCGCCGTTCTCATCCTCTACATCGGCGGCTGGGTCCTCGCGCTGGGGCTGGCCGGCATCGCCGCCGGCGGTGCCACCGAGTTCTACCGTCTCGCACGGCAGCGCGGCGTAGAGCCGTTTGCGGCCGCCGGTGCGCTGCTCGCGGCTACGCCCGTGCTGCTGACCATGGTGACGCCCGACGCGGAAGCCTGGGCCTGGCGTGTGTTCGTGGCCGCTACGCTGCTCGTCGCAGCGGCTGCCATCTTCCGTCGTGGCGTCGGCGGCGCACCGCTGGCCGTCATGGCCGTGACCGTGTTCGCCGCGCTGTTCACCGGGGGCACACTGCTGTACGCGATGATGCTGCGTACCATGCCGGTGCCGGGTGCGAGCGGCCAGTTGAGCAGCTGGGCAGGACCTGCACTCCTCGCTTTTCCGATGACGCTCACCTGGATGGGCGACACGTTCGCGTACTTCGGCGGGCGCCGGTTCGGCAGGCACAAGCTCATCCCGGCAGTGAGCCCTGCCAAGACGGTGGAAGGCGCGTTGTCGGGCGTGGTCGGAACCACCGTTGTCGGGGCGCTGTATGCATACTTCATCTTCGGCATGTGGCTCGGCATTCCCATCAGTGCAGCAATCGGGGCGTTGGTGGGCCTGGTAGTGTCGCCGATCGCGCAGGTGGGTGACCTGGCGGAATCGCTGCTGAAGCGGGAGGCCGGCGTGAAGGACTCCGGCACTCTGCTGCCCGGCCACGGTGGCGTGCTCGACCGGTTCGATGCTCTGTTCTTCTCGATACCGGTGACCTACTGGCTGCTGACGCTGGTGCTGTGATGCGCGGCGTCGCTCTGCTCGGGAGTACGGGTTCCATCGGCGCGAGCGCGCTCAACGTGCTCGCGCGTCATGCGGATGAGTTCCGCATCGTCGCACTGGCCGCGAACCGCAACGCGGCCGAGCTCGCGCGCCAGATCGAACGCTACGCGCCCGATCTTGCCGTGCTGGTCGATGAGGACGCCGCGCACGCGAACGGTCCGCTGCATCCCTGTATCCGTACCGGACGCGCCGCGCTGATCGATGCCGCCGCGCACCCCGATGCGGACATAGTGATCAACGCTGTGGTCGGCGCGGCCGGGCTCGAGGCGACACTGGCCGCCTTGTCGGCAGGGAAACGGCTGGCGCTCGCGAACAAGGAGTCACTCGTTGCGGGAGGCCTTCTCGTTCAGGAGGCGCTGCGGGTGGGCGGCGGCGAGCTCATACCGGTGGACAGCGAGCACAGCGCGATCCTGCAGTGCATCTGCGGTGCGCCCGAGCGCGCGGTTCGGCGCATGATCCTGACGGCGTCGGGCGGTCCGTTCCGCAGCTGCGCGCTCAATGAGCTGAGCGCCATGACACCGGAGCAGGCGCTGCGACATCCGACGTGGGACATGGGCGCGAAGATCACGGTCGACTCCGCGACTCTCGTGAACAAGGCTCTCGAGGTCGTGGAGGCGCATTTCCTGTTCAATGCGCCGTACGACAGCATCGACGTCGTGGTTCATCCGCAATCGATCATCCACTCGATGGTGGAGTTCGTGGACGGCAGCGTGCTTGCACAACTCGGATTCCCGACCATGGAGCTGCCGATCCTGTATGCGCTGTCGCATCCGGACCGCCGGTCGGACAACGGCGTGCGCGCGTTCGATCCCGTCAGCGCAGGCAGCCTCACATTCGAGGCGGTCGACGCCCGTCGGTTCCCGGCGTTCACGCTCGGTGTGGCCGCCGGCCGCGCGGGTGGCACTGCGCCGGCTGTGTTCAATGCTGCAAACGAAGAAGCGGTCGCCGGCTTTCTGGCCGGCGCCATACCTTTTACCGGCATTGCGGACATCATCGCGCGTGCACTCGATGCGCACGATCCCGCACCGGCGGATACGCTGGACAGCGTGCTTGCCGCCGACCGCAGCGCCCGCGAGATCGCGGGTGCGGCCCTGAGGAATCTATGCTGACGATCATTGCGTTCATATTCGTGCTCGGCGTGCTCATTTTCGTGCACGAGCTCGGCCACTTCATGACCGCCAAGGCCGCTGACATCGAGGTGCCGCGCTTCTCCATCGGATTCGGCCCGCGCATTCTGGGCTTCAAGCGCGGTGAGACGGAATACGTCATTTCGCTGCTGCCGCTCGGCGGCTATGTGAAGATGGCCGGCATGGAAGAGATGGAGCAGATCGAGGGCGGCCCGGCCACGGTTAACGACACTGTCGGTGCGGAGTCGGAAGCGGAGCTGGACGAGATGACGCACCGGCCGCACAGGCCGCGCGACTTCGAGTCCAAATCGCTGCCCTGGCGTACGCTCGTGATCTCGGCGGGCGTCATCATGAATCTCCTGTTCGCGTTCGTCGTGTTCTCGTTCAGCGCAGGCATCTGGGGCGTGCCGGCCGACCCGGGCACGAGTATCGGAGGGGTGGTCGAAGAACGGCTGACCGCGGACGCTGCCGCGCTCACGCAGATCCAGCCAGGCGCCGTGGTGGCCGCGATCAACGATCAGCCGGTCACGAGCTGGCGCGAGATGGGTCTGGAGCTCACGACCGCGCGTGCCGGGGAGACCCGCATCACGTTCGAGAACCATCCTCCCGTGACGTTCAATCTGCCCTCCGATGATGAAGAGAAGGGCAACGTCATCAACGCGTTCGAGCCGGCGCTGCCGGCGGATCCTGTGCTGGAGCAGGTCATTGCCGGAGGGCCTGCGGATCAGGCGGGTCTGGAGGAGGGTGACCGTGTCGTGCAGGCAGGAGGGCGCGACGTTGCGACGTGGCAGGAGTTCATCGACGTCATCGAGCGCAGCCCCGGCTCGCCCGTCCCGCTCGTCATCGACCGGGATGGCGAGCAGATGCAGCTCACGATCACGCCCGAAGACCGCGTCCTCGATTCAGGCCTGCGCGTCGGTCGCATCGAGGTCAGCGTCCCCGATATGAGCGTTCACATGCCGCGCGTGCGGCAGGGCCCGCTCCGGGCCGTCGCGCATGGCGCGCGGCAGACATGGGATGTCACGGCCCTGACGCTGGATTTCCTCGGCGGCATGGTCACCGGCCGGCACTCGGCACGCAATATTGGCGGCCCGATCATGATCGGCGAGATGAGCGGCCGGTTCGCGCGTGCCGGCGCGGAGGCCTTCCTCGGCTTCATGGCGATTCTGTCCGTGAATCTGGCTGTCCTGAACCTGCTGCCGATCCCCGTCCTCGATGGCGGTCACCTCGTCTTCCTCGGTGCCGAGGCCATTCGCGGCCGTCCACTGTCGATCGAGACGCGCATGCGCGCGACGCAGGTCGGCTTCGTGTTTATCATCCTGCTGATGACGTGGGCCGTCGGTAATGACGTGCTGAGGGTGTTCGGACTGTAGCTCCCGCCGCGCAGCTCTGGAGCTTCGCTCGTGCGGAGCTCCAGAGCCTCACAACTGCGCCGTCACAGCGCCAGCGCCATCTGCTCCGCTCCGGCGGGCCGCACCATCACCGGTTCCATGGGCTCCGCCTGCGGCGCCACGCTCAGCCTGCCGCGATAACGCAGGCGGGCGAGGGCACTGCCCACGGCGTGGCGGGCCAGGTCCGCATTGTTGCAGTGCTCACTCAGGTGCGCGAGCACGATGTTGGAGAGCCCGCTGTGGAACAGCTCACGGGCGAGCTCGGCCGCGGCACGGTTGGACAGGTGTCCGTGGCTCGACGCGATGCGCTGCTTGACCGACCACGGGTAGGGTCCGCTCCAGAGCAGTGCGTCGTCGTGATTTGCTTCGAGCACGAGCATGTGACAGCCGGCCAGCTCGGCACGTACCGCTGCGGTGGGTCGGCCGAGGTCGGTCGCTATGCCGAGCCTGGCCCCGGAATCGACATTGCGTACCGTGACCGCGATGGGGTCCGCGGCATCGTGCACGGTCAGGAACGGCCTCACCTCGAGCGCGCCGAGCTGGAACGGCGCGGCCGAGCCATACATTCGCACGGTCTCGCTGCCGTCCAGGAGGGAAGCACAGGCGGCGTGCGTGCGCGCCGTGAGATAGAGCGGCACACGCAGTCGGCGAGCGAGGACACCCATGCCGCGCGTGTGATCGCCATGGTCGTGCGTGATCACGATCGCGCTGACCGTCGCCGGATCCACATCGACCGCACACAGCCTGCGCTCGATATCGCGACCGCTGAAGCCGGCATCGATCAGGATGCGAGCATCGCCCGCTTCGACGAGTGTCGCATTACCGGCGCTGCCGCTGCCCAGCACGGTCACGCGCATCACGACACCGCCCGTCCGCTCGCGCCCCGGCTGATCTCCCAGGCCCTGCGCAGCACGTCACGCATCGACTCGGCCAGCTCGAGCTTCCTGCGCCCCATGACGGTCGCGGTGACGGCCAGGAACTTCTCGACATCGTAACCGACCAGCTCGTCTCCGCTGCCCCAGCTGAAGGGCGGCACGTACTTCGGCGGCATGTCGGTGCCGTAGAGGTTCGAGCCGGCACCGATGACGGTTCCGGTGTTGATCAGGGCGCCGATCCCCGTCTTCACATGGTCGCCGAGCAGGCTGCCCAGCTTGATCAGCCCCGTGTCCTGCTCTCCGTCCGGGGTCCACATGCGGATGTGGCCGTAGTTGTTCTTCAGATCGCTGTTCGTGGTCAGCGCACCGAGGTTCACCCACCTCCCCAGGTAGGCATGGCCGAGGAACCCGTCATGCGCCTTGTTCGAGTAGCCGAGCACGACGCTCTCCTCCACTTCGCCGTGTACGCGGCAGACGGGGCCGACCGTCACTGCCTCGTACGGTCCGCCGAGCAGCGTCGAGCCGCGTCCGATGTATGCGGGGCCGGCCAGGCGCGTGAACGCACGCACCGTGACGTCATCATCGAGATGGATGGGACCGTGCGAAAAATCGAACACGACATTCGGCTCGATCGTTACGCGGGCACCCAGGCGCAGCATCCCGTCGCGGTACGCGATCGCGTCGCACCCTCCCGGCAGGTCCTGCGCTGGAGAGGATGACCGCTCACCCGCGCGCCCGCCAGCGACAGCGCGTGCCGCAGCATCGTGGTCCCGGATGACCTGGGCGGGATTCTCCGAAACCAGATCCCAGACGCGGTTCAGGACCCGCGCGTCGACTTCGACGATCTGCGAACCGTCGGCGGCCGGCGACTCGATCCAGCGCGCGTCCGGACTGGCCGCGCCGGCCGGGAGGCTGCACCCGATCACGTCGTCACCCGCGCGCAGCAGTGCCGCGCCAGCCGGCAGCGTGCGCAGGGCGTTCCAGTCGACCACGGCGCGGGAGCTGAGGAAGATACGCGGCACATTCGCGGGTACGTCGCCGAGCGCTACGACGGGCGCTCCGTCGGGCTCCTCGAAGCCCAGGAGGTGATCCGACGAAATGTGGCCGGCGCAGCGCACGCCCAGCAGGCGCTCCGCCCGTGCCCGGAACGTGTGGGCACCGAGCAGAAGCTCGCCGACGGGACGGGTCAGCGCGAACGGGTGCCAGCTGCGCGCCACGGCATCGTCGAACAGGTAGAGCTTCAGCCCGGTCATCGTCACTGGTCGCCTGACACGAGTCGGTCCGGCAGCTGCGATAGCAGCTGCTTCAGGTCGGGCGTGCGGTCACGTGGCGCCACGAACGTGATGCCGCCACTGCGCACCACCACCAGGTCGTCCGCGCCGAATACCACGATGCTGCCCTCGTCCGCCCACGCAATGTTGCCGCCCGCCTCCACGAAGTGCGCATCCCCCTCGGCCACGTTCCCCTGAGCATCACCAGGGCGCGTCCGGCCGACCGCGTCCCAAGCACCGACGTCGTCCCAGTCGAACTCTGCACGCAGCACGCCCACCGAACTGCTGCGCTCGAGCAGCCCTTCGTCGATCGATAGCGACGGCGCACGCTCGAAGTACGCGTTCACGTCACCGTCGTCCAGCAGCGGCAGCAGGGCGGCCAGCTCCGGCGTGTGGCGACGGATCTCTTCCAGCAGCAGCGCGGCCGGCCACACGAAGATGCCGGTGTTCCAGAGGCACCCCTCTGCTATGTACTGCTCCGCCGTCGCCCGGTCAGGCTTCTCCACGAACCGCGCCACTTCATGCGCCTGCCCATCGTCCGGCAGCGCGTCCCCTGGCGCGATATAGCCGTAACCGGTCTCCGGCCGCGTCGGTACCGCGCCGAGTGTAAAGAGCCGCCCGTGGCGGCGCGACAGGGACGCCGCGCGCGCCAGAACGGCGCGAAATGCGGCCGCCGGCTCGATCACGTGGTCCGAATGCAGCGACAGCATCACGGCGTCGGGGTCCCGGCGGGTGAGCGTATGCGCCGCCCAGGTCAGGACCGGCGCGGTGCCACGCGCCCGCGGCTCCAGCAGCAGCTGGTCCGGTCCGAAGGCGGGCACCGCCGACAGGATCGGACCGGCCAGCGCCGCGCCCGTCAGGACCCGGATCCGCTCGGCAGGCACCAGCGGGAGCACGCGCTCGACCGTCTGCGTGATGAGAGGCGTTGTGCCGGCCAGAGGCAATAGCTGTTTGGGACGGGCCGGTGTCGAGACCGGCCAGAAGCGCGAGCCGACACCGCCCGCCAGGATCACGGCCCACAGGGATGTGTCAGTCGCTGAAGAACTCTTCGATTCGGGCAAGAAGCTTCTTGGGGCTGAAGGGCTTGGTCAGGAAGTCGCTGGCGCCGAGGGAGGCCGCCTGCTCACGGTCCGTAGACTGCCCCTTGCCGGTGAGCATGATGACGGGGGTGTCGCTGCGGTGCGGG